>JAUXPG010000341.1 GCA_030683915.1 Gemmobacter sp. | reverse complement strand
ACGGGTGATGCCTTTCAGCGGCTTTACCGCGCGGCCTTCATGTCCACCGGCCAGATCTGCTTTGCGCTGAAACGGCTATACGTCCACCGTTCGCGCTTTGACGACGTGGTGGATGGCCTGCGCACCGTGGTCGATGCGCAGGTGGTGGGCGACGGGTTGCTGCCCGAAACCACGATGGGCCCGATGAACAACGCCAAGCAGTTGAAGGTCGTGACCGACATGATCGCCGAGGCCCGCGCCCGTGGTCAGGATGTGATCGAACTGGGCCAGGTGCCCGACCCCGGCCTTTACGCGCAAGGCTATTTCCAGCGCCCCACGCTTGTTATCAACGCCGATCCGTCGCTGTCTGTGGTGCGCGCGGAACAGTTTGGCCCCGTCCTGCCCATCCTGCCGTTCGATACCGAGGATCAGGCGGTGGCGATGGCCAATGACGACCCGTTCGGTCTGGCCTCGTCGGTCTGGTCGGCGGATACCGAACGCGCTGTCCGGTTGGCCCGGCGGATCGAGGCCGGCTATTCCTTCATCAATGCCCACGGACCTTCGGCGCAAGACGGCAACGGTCCATTCGGTGGGTTCAAGCAGTCGGGCATAGGGCGCAACTTCGGCTATGAAGGCGTGATCCAGTTTCAGGGGCATCATTCGATCGCTGGGGCTCCGGGAACACTTGTCTAGCATGTGATGCGTCTGCCATTGACTGCCCTGCCTCCCCCGCCCCTCTGCGGCCCCAGGTGGGGCGCGAACGCGCGCTGATCCCTGGCGCGCAGATGCCGTGTTTCGCTCTGATCCAAATATCCCCGCCGGAGGCCTCCGCGATCAGACACGGGGGCGCCAGTCAGATCTATCGCACAAGGTCCCAGCCGCCTGCGGCAAGGCCCCTCGGGGCCTTGCGGCGCGGCCCAAGGGGAGCAGCCGGGCGGAACCGCCCGGCGCCCGACGCGCGGGAGCCCCTGCTTGCGGCTTGGGGTCAGCCGACGATGGTGGCTTCGGTCGCCGCGCGCAGGTCGGCTTCGGTGACGCCCGCGGCGCATTCCACGATCTTCAGCCCGCCCGGCACGACATCGAGCACGCCAAGGTTGGTGATGATCCGGTTGACCACGCCCTTGCCCGTCAGCGGCAGGGTGCAGGCCTTCAGGACCTTCGATTCGCCGTGTTTGGAGGTGTGGTCCATCACCACGACCACCCGGCCCACGCCCGCCACCAGATCCATCGCGCCGCCCATGCCCTTGACGAGCTTGCCCGGCACCATCCAGTTCGCCAGGTCGCCGGTCTCGGACACTTCCATCCCGCCCAGGATCGCCATCGCGATCTTGCCGCCTCGGATCATGGCAAAGCTGGTGGCGCTGTCGAAATAGGCGGTCTGCGGCAGTTCGGTGATGGTCTGCTTGCCGGCGTTGATCAGGTCGGCATCCTCTTCGCCCTCATAGGGGAAAGGCCCCATGCCGAGCATGCCGTTCTCCGATTGCAGCGTGACGTTCACGCCCGGCGGAATGTAGTTCGACACCAGCGTCGGAATGCCGATGCCAAGGTTCACGTACCAGCCGTCGCGCAATTCCTGCGCGGCGCGTGCGGCCATCTGGTTGCGATCCCAGCCCTTGACGTCTGCAGCCATTACACGGCCTCCCGCTTGCGCACGGTGCGCTGTTCGATGCGTTTTTCATGCGTCCCGGCCACGATGCGGTGCACATAGATGCCCGGAAGGTGGATGCCATCGGGGTCAAGGCTGCCCAGCGGCACGATTTCCTCGACCTCGGCCACGCAGACCCGGCCACAGGTCGCGGCGGGGGCGTTGAAGTTGCGCGCGGTCTTGCGGAACACAAGGTTGCCGCTCGGGTCGGCCTTCCAGGCCTTGACGATCGACAGGTCCGCCACGATCCCGCGTTCCAGAATATAGGTGCGGCCGTCGAAATCCTTGTGGTCCTTGCCTTCGGCGATCACCGTGCCCACGCCGGTGGCGGTGTAGAAACCCGGGATGCCCGCGCCGCCCGCCCGCATACGCTCGGCCAGCGTGCCTTGCGGGTTGAATTCCAGCTCCAGCTCGCCGCTCAGATACTGGCGCATGAATTCCGCGTTCTCGCCCACATAGGACGAGATCATCTTCTTCACCTGCCGCGTCTCAAGCAACTGGCCCAGACCGAACCCGTCAACCCCGGCGTTGTTGGACGCCACCGTCAGGTTCTTCGTGCCCGCATCGCGGATCGCCGCGATCAGCAGTTCGGGAATGCCGCACAGGCCAAAGCCCCCAGCGGCGATCAGCATGCCGTCCGACAAAAGCCCCTCAAGGGCTTCGGCAGCCGAGGCATAGACCTTTTTCATCAGCGTCCTCCGCAATTCGCTGCGCCGTTTGTGACGCGAGGGCAACCCCCTGTCAATCGCTGCGCTGCGGAAACCGCGTCAGTCCGCCTTGGCCTTGGGCGCGCGGGGCTTTTTCGCGGCGGCGGCCTTGGCGGGCGCGGCTGCCTTGGGCGCCTTGGCCTTGGCTGCGGTCTTTGGCGCTGCCTTGGGTTTGGCCTTGGCCTTGCCCTTGGCGGGCGATTTCGCCGCCTTTTCGGCGATGAGTTCCAGCGCGCGGTCCAGCGTCACGGTTTCCGGCGTGTCCTCCTTGGGCAGCGTCGCATTGACCTTTTCCCATTTCACGTAAGGGCCATAGCGCCCCGGCATCACCGTGACCGCGCCACCGTCCGGGTGGTCGCCCAGCGTGCGCAGCGGCTCGGAGGCCGCCGAGGCGGGGCGCCCGCCGCGCGCCGCCTTCTGGGCCAGGACCTCCACCGCGCGGTTCATGCCGATGGTGAACACCTCTTCGACATCCGGCAGGTTGGCGTAGGTGGCGTTGTGCTTGACGTAGGGTCCGAACCGGCCGATCGCCGATTCCACCGGCGCGCCGTCGTCGGGGTGGGCGCCGATCTGGCGCGGCAGCGACAGCAGGGCCACCGCCCGCTCCAGCGTCAGCGCCTCGGGTGCCCAGCCCTTGGGCAGGCTGGCGCGCGGGGGTTTGGGCACTTCTGCCGTTGCTTCGCCCTGCTGGACATAAGGCCCGAAACGGCCGGTCCGCAGCGTCACGGGCTGGCCGTCATGGTCGCCCAGCACCTTGCCGTCGATGCCCGCCGCACCGTCCTCGGCGCCCGAGATCGGGCGGGTGTAGCGGCATTCGGGGTAATTGCCGCAGCCGATGAAGGCCCCGCCCGAGCGCGCGGTCTTCAGATGCAGCCGCCCTGCACCACACGTCGGGCACGACCGCGGGTCGCTGCCGTCGGGGCGCGGCGGGTAAAGATGCGGGGCAAGGAAATCATCAATCTTGCCAAGGACCTCACCGATACGCAGATCGGCGGTTTCCGCCACCGCCGCCGAAAAGTCGCGCCAGAACCGGGCCAGCACTTCCTTGTAGGCGCGGGTGCCTGCCGACACGTCGTCCAACTCGCCTTCCAGATCGGCGGTGAAGTCGTATTCGACGTAGCGGTGAAAGAAGTTGGACAGAAAGGCCGTGACCAGCCGCCCCTTGTCTTCGGGGATGAGGCGGTTCTTGTCCTTGCGGACATATTCGCGGTCCTGAATCGTGGTGACGATCGAGGTGTAGGTGCTGGGCCGCCCGATGCCCAACTCCTCCATCCGCTTGATCAGTGTCGCCTCGGTGTAGCGCGGGGGCGGCTGGGTATGGTGCTGCTCGGGCGTCACGGTGCGTTTCTTGACGCCTTCGCCCTGCATTACCTGGGGCAGGCGGGCACTGTCTTCGTCGTCATCGTCGTCGCGCCCTTCGTCATAAACCGCAAGGAAGCCGTCGAAGGTGACGACCTGACCCGTCGCGCGCAGTTCCACCTGACCGTCGGGGCTGGCGAAATCGACCGTGGTGCGTTCCAGCCGTGCCGAGGCCATCTGGCTGGCGATGGTGCGTTTCCAGATCAGGTCATAAAGTTTGCGCTGGTCGGCATCCGCGATGCGCAGGCTTTCGGGTGTGGCCGACATGTCGGTCGGCCGGATGCATTCGTGGGCTTCCTGCGCGTTCTTGGCCTTGTTCTTGTAGATGCGCGGGGTGTCGGGGACATAGGGCTTGCCAAATGTCGCCTCGATGGTGGCGCGCGCGGCGGCAATCGCCTCGGGCGCCATGTCGATTCCGTCGGTCCGCATATAGGTGATGTGCCCGGCCTCATAGAGCCGCTGGGCGGCCGACATCGTCGCCTTCGAGCCCATGCCGTGCTTGCGGCTGGCCTCTTGCTGGAGGGTCGAGGTCATGAAGGGCGGGAAGGGGTTGCGCGTGGCCGGTTTCGATTCGACCGAGCGGGCGCTGAAGTCGCGGTTCGTCACCGCCGCCACCGCCAGTTCGGCGGCCGCGGCCGTGGCGAGGTCGAACTTGTCGAGCTTGCGCCCCCCCAGCACCGTCAGCCGCGCGGTGATGTCCTGCCCGCGCGGGGTGGTCAGGATGGCGGTGACGGTCCAGTATTCGCGGGCGTTGAACGCCTCGATCTCCATCTCGCGTTCGACGACCAGCCGCAGCACGACCGATTGCACCCGCCCTGCCGACCGCGCACCCGGAAGCTTGCGCCACAGCACCGGCGACAGGGTGAACCCCACAAGGTAATCCAGCGCGCGGCGGGCCAGATAGGCCTCGACCAGCGCGGTATCGACCTCGCGCGGTTTGGCCATCGCGGCAAGGATTGCGGGTTTGGTGATGGCGTTGAACGCGACGCGGCTGACCTTCTTGCCCTTCTTCAGGCTGGAGGCCAGCGCCTGTTGCAGATGCCAGCTGATGGCCTCGCCCTCGCGGTCGGGGTCGGTGGCGAGGATCAG
>JAUXPG010000138.1 GCA_030683915.1 Gemmobacter sp. | reverse complement strand
GCTGGATGCCACCACCGTCACCAAGATGAGCGGGTCGGCAGAAACCGTCGGTGTGCTGATCGCGTTCAACTCGGTCGGGTTTGACGGCAGCAATCTGGCATTCCAGCTGGTCGATGCGCTGTTGGGGTCGGATTACCTGATCGAACAAGACCCGGTAGGCGCCGTTGCCTATATCGAAGATTCGGACATTGCCGCCGGTGGCTCCGTTGTGGTGGTGGCCGAGTCGCGCGAGGTTCTGACCGAACTTTCCGCCATCGACGCGCAACTGCTGGACGACATGGGCGATGTCACCGACGACGAGGATGACATTGCAGACGACGCCGCCGCAATCGCCGTGCTGGAAGGCGAATTTGCCGCCGCCGGAATTGAATTCGACGGCAGCCTGTCGGTCGAGACGGTTGCCCTGCAAAGCCTGTGGTATGTGACCGATAGCTCCGGGCGCGTGTGGCAGGTGCGGGCGGCGCCGGGCACCGGCGTGCTGGAAGTGGCGCGCGTCAATTTGCTGGATGCGACCGTCGGCAACGAATCCAACTCGGTCGCCAAGAACGACCGCGCCCTGTTCGACGCGATCGTTGAAGGCAACAAGACGGACAACAAGGGAAAGGAACTCAAGGACCTGAAGTATGGCGCCACCGGCGCCGCAGGGGGCGGCGTGCTGGCCACCAACCGCATGGCCTCGGAAACCAAGGCGTGGATTTCCAACCGCACCGCCGACCACACCAGCGCCGAAACCGTGACCGGCCTGCGCGCCGGAACGCGGGTCCAGGTGGGCAGCAATGTCTACGAATACATCGGCCCCGACCTGCTGCGCGTGACCGCGTTCGACTACACCAGTCGTTTCGCAATTCCGCAGCTGGAAACCGGCGACCGCATCCGCCTGCACGAGGCGATGGGCGGCTATGCCGAAGGCACGATTCTGGAATGGTCGGGCAGCGACCGGACCGACGCCAACATCGCCGCGCTGCTGGTCTCGAACCCCGGACGGTTCAGCGTGGTCAACCCTGCCTTGGCGATCAACCTGTCGGATGCCAGCCAATCCTATGCGACTTCGGCCAACTGGGCCCTGCGCGCGCCGAGCCTGCCGGCGGGCGTGGTGACGGCGGGAGAAGGCGTCATCGTCCGCGCGGATGATAGCGCCAACATCCGGGCCGCAACCTCGCTCGAGGTGTCGGCCATTGTCGAGAACAACATGAACGCGTTCCGCGACATCGCGGCGCAGGTGATCGAAAGCAGCTACAGCTACACCACCAAATCCGGCACCCAGTTCCTGAACACCGGCGATTTGGTGCGCATTGCCACCGACGGACCCGCCGGATTCCAGGGCAAGGTCTTCCGGTATGTGGGCCTTGGCGGGCTGGTGGATCTGGGCGCGCTGAACGCGGCGGCGCTGCAGGGCATCGCCTGGCAGGATACCTCAGGCAACACCACGATTGCCGATGCCTTCCCGAATTTCGGCAACCTTGCCAACAGCGATTCCCGCGCCATCGGCGGGATCATCGTCACCAATGACGTGCGCGGCACTGCCTCGGCGCGGGTCGAAAACGTGGCAATTACCGCGACGGGCGGCGATATAAGCATTTCCGCCGCCGAATCCGCGACGCTGATCGCGCGCCTGTCGTCCACCGTCACCTCGTCAGGCGGCAGCGCATGGGGGTCGGGTGAATCGCTGGCCGTGAACGCCCAGATCGCCACCAACATGGTGCAGGCATCGGCCACCACGCTGGTGCGCAACGCCACGCTGCTGGCCGAAGCGGGCGACATCGTGGTGCGCGCCGACAATTCCGCCGTTCTGGATTCGCGAGTGCTGAGCACGACCAACACCGGGGATACCGGCGTGGGCGTGACGCTGGCCTTCAACACTCTGGGGTGGAAGGCGTCGAACCTGCTGTTCAACATCATCGACAGCATTCTGGCCGATCCGCTGATCTCCGAGGCGCTGAACGGCGAAAACCCGGCGCAGGCCAAGGCGACGGTGGAAAACACCCGGCTTGAGGCGGCAGGGTCCATCCGGGTCGAGGCGCAATCGCTGGAACTGCTCAACGCAACCGTGTCCAACGCCACCATTTCCGCCGCCGGGGCGCTGAAAGATGCGTCGGGCAAGAGCATCGGGGTGGTGCTCGCGTCGAACAAGGTCAGCGGGCGGGCAACCGCGGAAATCGTCAACGCGGGTCGTGCGGTGATCGCGGGCGGTGACGTGACCGTGCGGGCCGAAGACAACATCCTGCTGCACTCGAATTCCAAGATCGTGTCGGAATCGACCACCAGCAACGATGGTGGCGCAGCGGTGCTGCAACAGGGCATCAATTCTGCCATCCCGGTGGATTGGGTCGCCCGCCCGGGGGCCATCCAGAAGGTTGATGTAAAGTTCGGCCACCGCGTGCGGCTGGCGCCCGACTTTGACGGCGAAGGCGATGCCGGGTCGATCTATGTGTTCATGGGGGCCGACGCGCTGGGCGCGGGCATGGACATCAACGCGCAGGATTACACCAACACCGACTTGTGGAAACTGGCGACCGAAAGCCAACTGGTGCCCACCGGCTACAACGTGACCGACAGCGATTCCATCGGCGTCGGCACGATGCTGGTCTACAACGATCTGCGGTCGCAGGTGCTCGCCCAGATCGTCAACACGCCGGTCACCACCACGGATGGCGACATCACCGTGACCGCGGTTGAAAACGCAACGATGAACGCCCTGGTCGATGCGGCCACCAGTTCGTCGGGCGGGTCGGTCCAAGGGACGGGCACATCGGTGGCCGTGGGCGCGATCATTGCCACCAACATGATGCTGGGCGGCGCCACCGCGCGGGTGATCGACAGCACGTTGACCGCAGGCGAACAGGCCGCCTCTGGCAAGGGCAACATCACGGTCGAGGCGCTGAACACCGCGGACATGCTGGCCGAAAACACCGCGCTGGTCGCAACCGGCGATACCGGCGTCGGCGTGTTCCTTGCCTTCAACTCGGTCGGGTGGCAGCCGTCCAACATCCTGTTCAACACCATCGATGCGCTGCTGGGCGACCCGCTGATCTCGGGCGCCTTCAACGGCGAGACGCCGGTCAATGCGGATGCCTATGTGCTCAACAGCACGCTCGGGGCCGCCGGGCAGGTCACGGTGAACGCCGAAAACGACGGTACCATCAGCGCGACGACCTCGAACCAGACGACGTCGGCGGCCAGCGCCTTCACCGATGCCTCGGGCACCGCAGTCGGTGCCGTGGTGGCGATGAACAAACTGTCGGGCGCGGCCCGCGCCTATATCGACGTGGCGCACCATCGCAGCACCGACGGGCAGGTCCGTGTCGCCACCGGCGACCGCGTGCTTGCGGCCAATGGAACCGTTTATGAGCGGACCGGCAACGGCGGGGTGCTGAACCTTGCCGCCCAGACCTACACCGGCGCGGGCTGGACGCCGGTGCATGGCACGACGGGCTATGTCAACAGCGTGAATGCCGGGCGCGGCGTGGCCGTGACCGCACGCGACGCCAACCAGATCGACGCCGAAAACCTGAACGAGGTGGTGACCACCGTCAAGAACGACGGCGGGCTGAGCATCGTGCTGTCGACCCTGAACACCCTGGCGAACGACTACGCCTACACCACGAAATCGGGCGTTCAGCGTAACCTGCTGACCGGGGAAAAGGTGCTGATCGCGTCCGACTACAACCCCGCGCGGGGCGAAATCGGGGCGATGTACATCTACGTTGGCGCGCCCCGCACCGGCACGCCGGTGGACCTTGGGACCATCAACTATGCCACCAGCCCCGATTGGCTGAAGATCGACCCGCTGGACTTTGCCTCCATGCTGCCTCCGGGGATCAACCTGAACGTATCCGACAGCGATGCCACGGCAGGCGGCGGCATGGTGGCGCTGAACGACGTGCGCGGCCGCGTCGATGCGCGCGTCAATGATGCGTCGGTAACCTCGACAACCGGCGACATCATCGTGCGCGCCGTCGAACAGGCCGGGATCGACGTATCGAACACCGGCACGGTCAAGGCCGATGGTGGCAGTTTCTTCAACGGCAAGGGCACCACTCTGGCCGTCAATGCGCTGATCGCCACCAACCTGGTGCAGGCCCGTGCGACCGCGACGGTCGAAGGCAGCCTGCTTGACGCCGATGGCGGAAACGTGGCGGTCACGGCCGAAAACCTTGCGCGCGTCCACAGCACCATCGACATGGAAACCATCGCCGAAGGTGGCGGCACCTCGATCGGCATTGGTGTGACGCTTGCGTTCAACTCCATCGGCACGGCCAGCCAGAACTTCCTGTTCAACACGGTCGATGCGCTGTTCGGGCTGCTTCCTGCACAGGAAATCCCCAGCGAGGCGCGGGCGCGCGTCACCGGCAGCATTGTCGAGGCGTCGGGCGACATCACGGTCGATGCACGATCCGACATGGACCTGCACGCGCAGATCCTGAATGCGGCGCTGGCCACCTCGGTCTCGCTGGACGACAACACCACGGTGTCGGTGGCGCCCATCGTCGCCCTGAACCGGGGCAGCAGCGGTGCCTACGCCGAAATCCGCAACGCAGGCACCGTGACAGCGGGTGGCGCCATCGGCGTGACTGCCGCCGACACCAGCCGGATTCTGGCCGAAGTTGTTTCGGCGGCGGCATCGCTTTCGGTCGGCACCGGCAAGGCGCTGTCGGTGGCCGTGGCCACCACCTTTGCCCGCAACACGCTGCGGTCGGTGGTGGACGCGGGCATCCACGCTACGGGCACGCTGGTCAACCCGTTGACAGCGGGCGCCGGGCTTACGGTCAGCGCACTGCGCCAGGCGAGCATCGAGGCGACCTCGGTCGCCGTCGCGGCCAGCCTTTCGGTGTCGGCCTCGGGCGGGCGGTCCATCGGTGTTTCGGTGGGTGGCGCCGTGGCGGTCAACCGCATCTTCGGCGCGGCGGATGCCAGCATCGAAGGGTCGGTCGTGCGGGCGGGCGCGGTGACGGTCGATGCGCGCAGCACCGATCTGATTGATGCCAAGGTCGTTGCGGTTGCGGCCAGCGCCTCGGTGTCGCTGGGCGGCGACAGCACGGCGGTCGCGGTGGGCGTTTCGGTGGCCGACAACCTGATCGGCTGGCAGGATGCGCCGGTATCCGACAGCTTTACCAACACACAGACGGCCACGCTGACCACCGGCACCATCGTCCGGGCGGTCGAGGGCGCGCATACCGGGCGCCATTTCCGGTATATCGGCCAGAACCAGACCGTGCCCACCGATCTGTCGGTTGCCGATTTCGGTGACACGCAGGCGTGGCAGCAAGTCGGGTTGTCGCGGGACGGCATGCTGACCTCGGCGCA
Source organism: Gemmobacter sp. (assembly GCA_030683915.1). Taxonomy (GTDB): domain Bacteria; phylum Pseudomonadota; class Alphaproteobacteria; order Rhodobacterales; family Rhodobacteraceae; genus Wagnerdoeblera. The sequence continues at coordinate 14,918 of JAUXPG010000138.1, read as the reverse complement.
TATCGACAACAGTTCCATCCTTGCCCCGGCTTCGGGGGCACCCGATCTTGTGGTGCAGGCGCTGACCGAACAGCGCATCGTGGCAACCGTGCTGGCCGGTGCGGTCGCCTTGGCGGCAGGCAAGGGCGGCGTGTCGTTTGGCGGCGCGGGTGCCTTTGCGCGCAACCGCATCGCGTCGGATGCCACGGCATCGATCACCGGGCAGGGCCCCGGCGCGCTGACCGTGAACAGCGCGCGGGTCGAGGCGTTCGACCGTTCGTCCATCGACGCGCTGACCGGCGCGGCCTCGGTTGCCGGCCAGATCGGCGGCGGCAGCGCGGCGACGTCGATTTCCTTGGGCGTCGGCATCGCCCTGAACGAGATTTCCAACCTCGCCACAGCCCACATCACCAACGCCACGCTGACCGCGACCGGCACCGGCGCGGGCGGCGGGCTGGGCGGCACGCAGGCGCCGTCCTCGGTGCATGTCGGCGCCTATGTCGCGGGCGGCGCGCGTCTGCAGATCAACACGCCCACCGTGACAGCCGCGCAGCTTGATGATGCGGCCGAAGAGGCAATGGTCGCAGGCCCGAACGATACCGTGATCCGCGACGCCGCGGATCGGACCGGCGATATCAACATTCTCAACACCCTGCGCGGGCTGCTGAACGGGCAACTCGGGGCGGCCGAACAGATTACGGGCCAGTTGAAGCTGTCGAAATCGCGGTTCGGCGCATGGGTCGCGGTCACCGAGGATGGCCGCAGCTTCAACCTGCGGTTCGAAGGCGGGCGGCTGCTGGCCGAGCGCGCGTCGATCAATTCGATAGCCTTTGCAGCGTCGATCGGGGCGTCGTTCTCGCCGCAAAGTGCGGTGGCGGTCAGTGGCGCGGGCGCCTATGCCGAAAACGTCATCACCGGCGGCGCGGTTGCGCGTATCACCGGCTCTGACGTGACAGCCGCAGGCGATGTGGTGGTCGAGGCTGACAGCCAGTCCACCATCAACGCCGCCGTCGTCGCCGCCTCGCTGGCGCTGTCGGTGTCGGGGTCCACGGGCGTGGGCGTTTCCATCGGTGTGGCCATCGCGCGCAACTTCATCGGGCAAAGCCGGACCGGCACGCCCGATGCGATGCTGGTGCAGGCCTACACGTCGAATTCGCGTGTGGTCAGCACCGGGGGGGCGCTGTCCATCACCGCCAACGCAGCGCAGGAGATCACCTCGCTGACATTTGCCGGTTCGGCAGCGATTGCCGCCGGGTCCACCGGCGTGGCGGTCAGCGGGTCGGGCGTGTGGAACGAGAACGCGGTCAACGTGAACGTACTGGCGGCCATCGACGGCAAGTTGACCACGGCGCCGGGCCTGAACGTGGATGCGACCCTGATCACGGTCGCGGCCCGCAACACGTCCGAGATTACGGCATTGGCCGGGGCGGCCTCCATCGGGGTGGCGCTTGGGTCTACGGGCATTGCGGTGTCGGTCGGGCTGGGTCTGGCGCAGAACCGCGTCGGTGGCGTGGTCGAGGCGCGGGTGCTGAATGCCGATGGCGGAGTGCGCGCGCGCAACGGTGGCATCTCCGTCGCCGCCGAAGATGCCGCGAAAATCTCGGTGCTGTCCGCCGCCGCGTCGCTGGCGGCGGGCTTCGGGTCAACCGGCGTGGCGATCAGCGGCGCCGGGGCGGAAGCCACCAACCGTATCAACACCACGACCCGGGCCCATGTCACCGGCAGCGACCTGCGCGCCCCGGCGGGCGCGGTGACGGTCGAGGCCGATGCGACAGGCGAGATCCGTGCGCTGGTTGTGGCGGCCTCGGCGGCCATCGCGGCGGGGTCAACCGGCATCGGCGCGTCCATCGGCGTGGCCGTTGCGCGCAACCTGATCGGGTATCAGCAGACCGACGTCGCCGGCGCGAACACCACCGCGCAATCGGTGGACGGGCTGACCAAGAATGTCACCATGGTGCGGATTCTGGATGGCGCGCGCAAAGGCGATGTCTATCGCTATGTCGGTGACACGGTCGGACTGTCCGACAATGACGGGCGGGCTTATGCCCTGAACAGTCAGGATTATTCCGACATCAACGCGTGGCAGCTGGTCAACCTTGGCGAAAGCCGGGCCGTGATCGCGGCGGAAATCGTCGGGTCCACGGTCACCGCGCAGGGGGCCGTGACGGTGGATGCCACCGCGGCACAGTCGATCAAGGCCGCCACGGTGGCCGGATCGGTCGCCATCGCCGCAGGTTCGGTGGGCGTGGCAATTTCAGGCAGCGGCGCGGGCATCGAAAACCGCATCGCCACCAACGTCACCGCCCGCATCGCCGGGCCGGGGGCGATTACCGCGCATCATGTCGTGGTGAATGCCGACGACCTGTCGACGATCGATGCCATCGCGGCGGCCTTCAGCATTGCGGCGGCCTTTGGCGCCACCGGGATCAGCGTTGCGGTTGGGGTGTCGATTGCGATCAACGAGATCGTCAACAACGTCGTTGCCGCGATTGATCCGGGCGCGACCGTCACAACCAGCGGCGTGAACGCGCGCGGCGCGGGGGTGACGGTTTCGGCCTCGACCCCCGAACTGCCGTTGTCGGGCGGACCGGCACCTATTGTGCTGACCGGGCTGAATGCAAACAACCTGAACGATGCCGCGGCGGTGGACACCGACGAGGATGGCAACCCGAATCCTGCCGACGTCGCCGGCGACCGCGCCATCCTGAACAACCTGCGCACCCGGATGATTGCCGCCGGGCTGAACGTGGTGGGCGACCTGCGCATCAGCGTGGTTCGTGAAAGCCAGGCCTGGACGGTGATTGACGCCGAAGGCACCGCCTTTGCATTGCAGCGCAACGGCAGCAATTACGGTGTGCAGCGCGCGGGCATCAACGCCCTGTCGGCTGCAGCGGCCATCGGGGCGGGCTTTGGTTCGGCCGGGATCGGCGTGGCGGGGGCAGGGGCTGTTGCGCTCAATTCCATCCGCACCAACGTGACCGCCCGCGCCGACGGCGCGACCATCGTCACCAATGGCGGCGGCAACGTCGTGATCGACGCGCGCTCGGCCACGCAGATCAGCGCGGCGGTGCTTTCAGTGTCGCTAGCGGTGGGGGCGGGTGCCGTGGGCGTCGGCGTCGGCATCGGCGTTTCGGTGGCGATGAACTTCATCGGTCGCGATCTGACCGGCGCCATCATCACGGATTCAGGCAAGGTTTCGGCCTTTGCGCGCAACAGCGCCATCCTGTCCGGCGGGTCGCTGGTGGTCGAGGCGAACAGCGCCCAGTCGATCCGTGCGATCACCGTGGCGGGCGCCGTCGCCATAGCCGGGGGCAAGGTGGGTGTCGGCATTTCCGGCGCGGGCGTCTATGCGGAGAACCGCATCAATGCCACGACCGAGGCGTTCATCCAGGGCGGGTCGACCACTGTGTCGGCCACATCGGTGACCGTGCGGGCGAATGACGTGTCGTCCATCGACGCGGTTGGCGGGGCAGTTGCCATCGCCGTCGCTGCCGGTGTGGTGGGCGTCGGCGTGTCCGTCGGCGTCGCCATCGGCCAGAACACCATCACCAGCACCGTGCGGTCAGAAATTCTGGGCGTGACCAACCATGTCGAGGCCCGGACCGGGCATGTCGAGGTGCGTGCGGCCAATGCTGCAGCGATCAACTCGATCACGGCAGCGGCGTCGGTGGCGGCGGGCTTTGGCGCGGTCGGCATCAGCTTTGCCGGGGCCGGCGCCTTTGCGCGCAACATTGTCGAAACCCTGACCTTTGCTGCGATCACCACCTCGACGGTGCGGACGCTGGGCGAAACCGGCGACGTGATCGTGCGCGCCACCGGCGATGCGCGGATCAACGCGCTCATCATCGCCGCCTCAGCCGCGATTGGCGGCGGTGCGGTCGGCGTGGGCGTGTCCATCGGTGTTTCGGTGGCGGAAAACCGGATCGGCAGCGGTCCGGGCAAGGGCGTCTTTGCCCGCATCACCGGCAGCACGGTCACATCCGGGCGCGACGTGATCGTCGACGCCCGCATGGACCGGGCGCAGATCGACGCAACCGTGGTGGCGCTGTCGGTCGCCCTGGCGGGCGGCGCTGTGGCCGTTTCGGGGGCCGGCACCGGCGCGGATGCCAAGAACACACTGGCCTATGCCGTGATCGCGGAAATCGCAGGCAGCACCATCACTGCGGCGGATGACCGTGTGATCGTCGATGCCTATGATACCAGCGTGATTTCCAGCTATGTGGGCGCTGCCTCCATCGCGGGGTCGGTGGGTGCGTTCGGCGGATCGGCCTCGATCGCGGTGTCGCTGTCGGAAAACCGGGTCAACAACGACGTGACGGCCCGCATCACCGGGTCCAGCGTTTCGGCCCGCGATGTGTCGGTCACGGCGCAGGATACCTCGACCATCACCGCGACAGCCGAGGCCGCAGCGGTGGCAGTTTCGCTCAGCATCGGCATCACGTTGTCGGGGTCCGGTGCGCGCACCGTGGCCACCAACACCAACCGGGTGTCGGCCTATGTGTCGGGCTCGGGCTTGGGCAATTTCCTCAACCTGACCGGCGATCTGCGGGTTTCGGCCACGGCCACCCCCAGCCTGACGGCAACCACCGGCACCGCGTCGGTGTCCCTTGGCCTTGCGGCGCTGGCGGCGGGGGGCGGCGTGGTGCAGGTGACGGCAACACCAGCCGTCAATGCCTATGTCCAGAACGTGCGCGTTGTCGCGGACGAGGTTGCAGTCACTGCGCGCGGTCAGGTGCATGGCCGCGGCATTGCCTATGGCATGTCGGTGTCTACCGGGCTCTCGATGGGGGCGAACGTGGTCAACGTGACCACCTCGCCGGTGATCAACGCCTGGGCGGGCGGCGCCAGTTCCAGCTTCACCGTGCGGGATCTGGACGTGACGGCGCGGACCGAACGCAACGCGGGCCGGCTGACGGGCGATGCCTATGCGGCATCTTCGGCCGGTGGGCTGCTCATGGGCGTGACCTCGACCCAAGCGACCGTGACGAACAACGAAACCGTGCAGGCGCGGTTGTTGTCCGGGGCGGTCATCTCGTCGTCCGGCGTCGTCAACGTGTCGGCCGTCGGGCGCATCGCGCAAAAGGCCGATGCCAATTCCGCAGCCGTCGGGCTGATCGGCGCGGGCGCTTCGATTGCGACGGCGCAATCCAATGCAACCGTGCGCGCCGTGGTCGGCACCAATGTGGTGCTGACAGGCAACCGGCTGGTCGTGACAGCCAATGGCGAGGCATCGAATGTCGCTGACACCACCGCCGGGTCCGGCGGTCTGGTTTCGGGCGCGGGTGCGGCCCCCACCAGCACCACCCGCGCCACCGTCGAGGCACTGATCGCCGACGGCGCGGTGGTCAGTCTGACCGGCCCGACCGGGCGGCTGGACATGGGCGCTTCGCATGTCGCGCGGCCCAACACCTTTGTCCGCACCGACAGCTATGGCCTGATCGCCGGATCGGGCGCCGTGGCGAATACGCTGGTCGATGCCGATGTCTTCACCCGCATCGGCAGCGAGAACGGCAATTCCCAAGGCGCCACGGTCACAGCACGCGATATCGCGCTGACGGCCACCAACACCGTCGACAAGCCCGCGCCCGCCGACAAGAACCTTGACGGGAATGCCGGTGGTCTGGCCAGCGGCGCGTCATCAAACAGCGCCATCACGCTCGACCTGCTGACCCTTGTCGATTTCGACAACGGCTCGGCCATCACGGTCACCGACAGCGCGGGCAAGATCTTTGCGCGCGCGTTCAACGACATCCGCGTGGTTGACGAAGTGGCGCTGTTCACCGCCGGGGCAATTTCAGGGGCCGGGGCCTATGTGACCCTGAACGCCCCCAATCTCGTCGCCCGTGTCGACGTCGGCACCGGGGCGCAAGTGCGCTCGGCCGGAACGGTCGAATTCGAGGCGAAGGGCACCAACGACATCTTCCTGCAGTCCTATTCCGAAACCTACGGGTTGGGCACCGTGGCCCTTGGCCATGCCAAGGCCAATCTGCGCCCAGACAACATCATCAGCATCGGCGGCACCGTGCTGGCCGAACGCGACGTGTTCCTCAGCGCGGGCACGGACAAGGACCTTCGCATACCCGTCAACAGCATCAAGGCGCGGGTCGACAATTTTGCAGGCTCGCTCATTCCGATCAGCAGCCTGGAAACCGAGGCGATCTATCAGGTCGACAACACCATCCGCGTGCTGGCTGGCGGCCTGCTGGAAAGCTATGCCAACATCAACCTCTACGCCGAACAGTCGGGCCTTGCGAACCTCGATGCCGTCGCGAAGGCGACGAACTGGATATCGGGAGTCACCAACGCCATCGACTCGCTGCTCGGGGGCAACAACACCAAGATCGGCGCGGGCAAGGGTCTGGCGACGGCCTATGCCGATGTCATCAACGATGGCACCATTCGCACCGGCGCGCAGCGTGTGAAAACTCTGACGGTCACCTACGACCCGGCAACCAGGACTTTCAGCTCTTCCGGCACCGGCAATATCGGATGGTCTGTCTCGGATCAGGAACTGCAGTCCTCGCGCTTCACGCAGTACGAGGAAGCCCGCGAAAACCGCACCCGCTATGCCATCACCGTCAACGGGGCATTCGTCAACCCTGATCTCGTGGCCTTCTATGACGCGCAGATGGCGCGTCTGCTGGACGAAATGCTTGCGAACGGCGAAGCGCATATCGTCGCCGGTGTCGTGGTGCCGTTGCTCAACGAAGTCGTGGTGCTGACGGTCGATCCGGTTACGGCGCAGGCCGGTCGGGTGATCGTGGTCGCCGACCAGATGGCCGGTGCGGGCACTTTTGACACGCCCCGCGATGCGCGGATCGAGATCACGAACCAGACCCACGCCTTCCTTGTGATCAACGGCGCCGAGATTCCTGAAACCAACGGGGGGATTCTGTTCAACGGCATCGACATTTCGGTGCAGTCCGACCCGCTGGCCAAGATCCTGGAACTGAACCAAAGCGCGGTGACGCGCGACAACGGGCAACCCGTGTTGCCTCCCGTTGCGCTGCGTGAGCCCGCGCTGAACTTCTCGCCGCAAACCTTGCTGATCAACGACGGTCGCCCGGAAATCACCATACGCAACGATTTCAACATCGTTCTGGCGGCGCTCAACGGGGGGATTCTGACCACGCCGGTCTGGCCGGACATCTTTGTGCGCGGCAATGTGCTGAACCTTGGCGGCAACATCCTGTTCGACAACAACAGCGCCTACGGCGGGTCCACCGGCGACTTCATCTCGACCGCCGAAATCAACGGCCAGACCGTGACCATCCGCACCGGCGGCACCGCGATCATCGCGCCGCCGGCAGCGGACGGCACCATCGTCCATGTCGCGGGCGAACCCTACAGCCAGTGGAAAACCGCGGCGCTGACCGGGTCGGGGGCAACCGACGCCGGGATGCTGAATGCCGAGCGGTTCGGGCAGGCGGCGATTGACGCCTTCCTTGCCGTGCAGCCGACAACGCCTTCCATCTATGCGCGCCGGGTCATCATCGATTCCGAATTCGTCAACGTGAACGGCATCATCCAGAGCGGCAAGCAGGATTACCATGTCACGCTGGGCAACAGCGTGCGCGACCAGATCGTCGCGCTGCGCAACGCCGGGGTGACGCGGATCACGGCGCTGACCACCGACAACCCGGATTTCCAGATCTTCTATGACCCGACCGGCAACAACGGGCAGGGCCGCGTCATCGTGACGGAACTGCGCCCGGCGGGCGGCTATGTCGACATCACCGGCCACGTGATGAACACCCGCAACGGCAAGATCATCGTGCATGGCGGCTACCCCGACATCCGCATCACCAACGCCATGGTGTTCGCAACCGGCGGGCAGCCGGAACTGGTGGTCCACCGGATGGACGCCTCGCAGCGCGGCGAAGGTCTGCTCATCATCAAGGACAAGGCGAAAGACCCCGTCGGCGCCCCCGGCGCACAGGTTCCGCATACGGTCATCTACACCGTTGGCGACAACGGTGTTGTCAGCCGCAGCGTGAACGGCGTGTCTGGCACACTTGCCGGTCGGACCGATACCTACACCCCGCAGGCGGGCTACCGCTATGGCTGGACGCTGGCCCAGGCCACCCGCACCACGCTGGTCGAGGAGTGGCGGGAAAGCGACTGGCTGGGCATCGACGCCTTTGCACCCGACAGCCGTTCGCCGGACAAGGTCAGTTCGGTCAGCTTCCCTGGCGTGCTTTTGCCCGACAGCAACTACTTCTACCTTGATGCGGCGAGGGTGGGCGACACCTATACCTTCAGTTCGCAGAGCGTGGAAAACAACAAGAACGGCCCCAACCGCACCGGCTACAAGACTTGGTCCTCGTGGTATGGCACCAACCACACATGGTTCCAGTACACGACCATCACCGACACCACGACCTTCGTCACCCACACGATCAAGGCCGACCGGCCCATCGGCATAGAATTCATCGGCTATGCGACCGGCCGTGTCACAATCAACGGCGGGGCCGCCAATGTGGTGGTGGATCAGGCGATCCAGAACCCGACGGGGCATACCGCGATTTCCACCACCGGCACGATCCGCACCACCACCGGCGCGATCAACGGGGTGATCGGCGGGCGTACCATCAGCATCACCGCTGGCGGCGACATCGGGTCCGAACTTGACCCGGTGCGCGTCGATCTGTCGAACATCCTGACCACCGCGAACCGGCTGGATGCCACGTCGTCGGGCGGCGCGATCCATCTGCGCGAAGTGTTCGGCACCATGACCGTCGGCACCATCACCGCCGGCGGGGGGCGCGACGTGTCACTCTCGTCCCATTCCGGCATCCTGCGCGCATCCGGCGCGCATCTGATCACCGGCGGCGCCATCACCCTGACGGCGGAAGCGGGCAACATCGGCACCTTGGCCGACAAGATCCGGCTGGATACCGGCACCACCGCCCGCGACGTGCTGCGCGCCTATGCGCCGTCGGGCGATGTGCATGTGTCCGAACGCGCGGGCAACCTGCGCGTGTTCGAAATCCTGGCCGGAGGGGCGGTTTCGGTGCAGGTGGTGGCGGGCGATCTTGTCGACGCCAACACGAACGAGGTGCGCGACGAACGCGCCGTTTCGGAACTGCGCGCAGGCGTTTGGTCCGACCTCAGCCTGACCGATTATGAAAACGGCGTTTTCACCGGGCGGGCCACCGCCAAGGTGCAAGAAGCCATCGCCACGCTGGAAAACGCCAAGACCGCCGAATACCGCGCCTACTGGACCGCGCGCACGCAGGAGGCCGAGCTGCGCAAGGTCTATCTGCGCACCCTCAATGCGACACTGCCGGAAGCCGACCGCCTGACCGAAGCCCAGATCGCGGCGGATGCTGCCAACTGGCACCTGACCTTCCGGCCCGGCAGCGCGGCGTTCGACCAAACCGCCCTGCTGTCGGTGACCGCGGACGAGGTCGAGTTCTACCGCCTGCAAGGGGTTGAGCTTGGCCTGACCGGCGCGGCGCTGACCACCTATGTCAACACCACCGTGCAAACCCTGCGCACCAGCCGGACCGTGCAGTTCCGCGCGCTGGATGCCGTGTGGGGCGCAAACCCCGGCACCGATGGCAACGTCGACACCTTTGACGCCACCTACGTCGTCGCGCTGACCGCCGAAGAACGCGCCGCGATCGAAGGCTCCATCAAGATCTGGACCGAAAGCGAGCTGATCAACGCCATCGGCGCCGGTCTGCTGGCGCCGATCACCGACACCGACCTGAGCATCGAAGACCCGAACATCGTCGGCACCTCGGTCACGCTCGACGTATCGGGCAGCATCGGCCAGACCAGCGGGCAGGTCTATATCCCGATCCAGCCGGGGGTCAGCCTGACCGACGCGCAGCGGTTGATCATCGGCTCGGCCGAACGCGACGACCTCTTCTATCTGACGACCGAACGCTTTGGCGCCACGGTGAATTTCGATGCCGCCGCAGGCACCATCACCCGCACGTCCGGGGTCTGGAGCACCGATCTGATCGGTCAGGTGATTCAGGTCGAAGGCAACTCTGCCAACGCCACCGAAGAAGGGCCGTTCTACACGGTCCTGAACGTGATCGGCGGCACGATCTATATCGATCAGGGCCGTGTGCCGCTGACGCAAAGCGAAGCCGGCGTCGCGGTGTTCGTGTCGGGCCTTGCGCTCAGCCCGCGTGGCGTCGAAGTTCCCGCGGTTGTCACCATCAGCGGCGGCAACACCATCACCCGCACCGATGGCGGCGATTTTGCCGACTTCCGCGCCGGGATGAAGCTGATCCTGCGCGGCGACACGGAGAACGGCAATGGCCCGGCTACCCTGTTCACCATCCAGTCGGTCAACGGCGCCTCGATGGTGCTGGCCGGAACGCCGGGGCTGGTGGCGGAAACCGCAGCGTCGGTGACGCTGGCGCATTACGTCGAACTGGCCGCGCTTCAGGTCCAACTGCGCGAGGATTTCGACATCATCGCCTCGGGCGTGCTCAACGTCGTTGCGGGCGCCGACAGCTTCATCGGCTCGGAATCGGCGCTGGCGCTGGGCCGGGCGACGGTGGCAGGCGATCTGCGCATCCGCGCGCAAGGCAACATCACCAACGCCAGCGGGTCTGGCGCCACCAACGTGGTCAGCGACAACCTGCTTTTGGAAGCGGGCAGCGGCGCAATCGGCGGGGCGGGCAATGCCAACCGCTTCTACATCAACCTGTCGCCCGATGCGACGCTGACCGCGCGCAGCGGCGGCAGCATCTTTGTCACCGAACGGCAAGGCAACATGAACGTTGCCACGATCTATTCGCAAAGCGGTGACGTCAATCTGGTGGCGCAGGGGTCCATTCTGGATGCGCTCAACACCACTTTCGTCAACATCGAGGCCAACAGCATCACGCTGAACGCCCAGACCGGGACCATCGGCGCCGACGGCAACGCCCTTGACATCGAAGCGCGCGGCGACACGGGCGCGGCCCTTGGCCTGCTGACGGCCACCGCCGAAGGCAGCATCGTTCTGGCCGAACAGTTCGGCGACATGAACATCCGCAACGTCCTGTCGCGCACCGGCGACGTGACGCTTGAGGCGGCGCTGTCGATCTTCGATGCGGTCGATATTGCCGATCCCACCAACCCGTTCAGCGCAAACCTGCCCACCGGAACCTCGCAATTGCAGGCCGATGTGCTGGCGGCGGGCAGCATCACGCTGATCGCGCGGCTGGGCTACATCGGGGCCTTCGGCAACGAACTCGACATCGACAGCCGCCGTGGCGGTTCGGGCGTGGTCAACAGCCAAAGCCGTGAAAACGCCTTCATCATCGAGACGGCGGGCGACATGCACATCAACCGGGTCGGCGTCGATCTGGCCGGGTTGACGGCGACCGCCTATCTGACCGCGGTTGCGGGTGGCATCCTGAACGGTGCTGTGGCGGGCGCGTCGAACGTGACGGGGGGCCGCGCCTTCCTGATCGCGCGCGACAATATCGGCACCGCGCTGAACCCGATCTACACGCGCATCGGCACCATCCAGTCGATTTCGACCACCGGATCGACCTATGTGGTGAACGACGGCGCCCTGCTGGTCGAGGTGCTCGATGGCGGGTCGGGCGACGGGCAGTTTGCCGGCGGAGAGGTGAACACCACCGCCAGCAGCCCGATCACCGTGTCATCGAACATCATTGCGGCGTCCAACATCACTCTGCTTGCGACCGAAAGCGCGCTGGCGGATTACGACACCATCACCATCCTGGCCGGGCGGACCCTGCATGCCATGACAGGAAATGTGACCCTGCGGGCCGGCGACCACATCGTGGTGCAGGCGGGCGCACAGGTGCGCGCCGGGACCGACGTGGTGATGACCAGCGATTTCGGCAGCATGGGGCCTGCCGGCGGTGATATCACCGTGGCCGGGCTTGTGACAGCGGGCCGGACCATCCGCATGATCTCGGGCGGCGATGACGATATCATCACCGTGACCGCAACCGGCGAACTGGTGGCCGGGCTGGACATCGACCTGTTGACCGGCGGCGGTGCTGACCGCGTGGCCCTGCCGGGCCGCATCACCGCTGGCCGCGATCTGTCGGTGTCGCTCGGGGCGGGCGATGACCGCCTGCTGGCCACCGGGGCGATAGCCACCGGGCGCAACATCGTCATATCCGGCGAAGCCGGCGCCGATCACATCGTGATCGATGAGGTATCCCAGTTCCGCGGGCATGCGCTGCTTTCGGGCGGCGATGGCGACGACCGGATCGAGGTGATCCGCCTTGTCGGCCAGAACCGCGCGACCGACAGCCTTCGCATCGACGGGGGGGCCGGGTCGGACCGGGTGTTCATCCAGACCCACGGGTCGCTCGGTGGCGCTGCGGTGGATTACATCATTGACGTCCTTGATACCGGCGCGCCGGATCAGGGTGCGGACCACATGGAAATCTCGGGCACCGACGACGACGATTTCTTCCTCAGCCGGGCCAATTTCGTGGCCTTGCTCCACGGCACCGGCGCCGAAATCCGCGGCAATCTGGCCACCCGTCCTCAGACGGTCGAGCGGATCAATTATGACCGCAACATCAACGGGCGTGTCGTGGTGCTGGGCCATGACGGCGACGACACCTTCATCGCCGACGACAACAGCGCCATCATGACGCTGGATGGCGGGCGCGGGAACGACACCTTCCAGTTCGGCCAGATCTTCGGGGTTGCGCCGGTGCATGCGAATGTCGCGCAAAACGGCATCGCGGCGGGTGACGACATCGCGGCGGTTCTGACCACACGCGGCTGGCTGTCGCGCGGTGTCAGCTATGCCACCGTCGCCTTCGGGGGCGACGGCAACGATACATTCACCGTTTATTCCAACCGCGCGCAGGTCAAGCTGGAAGGCGAAAACGGCAACGACAGCTTCCTGATCCGGGCCTTCCTGCTGGATGCGGGCGCCAGCTCGATGGAGGCGCTGACCGAGGTGCGTGCGGGCGACGGCGACGACCTGATCCAGTACAACATCAACGCCCCGGTCGATATCGACGGCGGCGCCGGGTTCGACCGGGTGATCGTGCTGGGGACCGAAGCCGACGATGTGTTCGTCATCACCGAAAACGGCGTGTTCGGCGCCGGGCTGAACGTGCGGATCAGCAACACCGAGGAACAGCTGGTCGTCGACGGGCTGGAAGGCAACGATACCTTCTATGTGCTGTCCACCGCCGCCGGTGCGGTAACCCATGTAATCGGCGGGCTGGGGTCGGATACGGTCATCGTAGCAGGCGACGTGACCGAACGGGTGATCAGTTCCGATGTCGAAGGCCGGACGGGTGGCATCACCCATCAGGTGACCAGCGGCGACCCGGACTATGACAACGTGTTCGCGGCGGGCATCCCGACGATCATCGCTGACGCGAACAAGGGCGCGGTGCTGATCAATCAGGGTCTGGCGGGCGACGGCACGCCGGGGCGCACCGTCGTGGGCGAAGGCGCAATGTCCGACATCTACTCCGTCGTGCTGGCCACCGCGCCCGTCGGCGGCCCGGTCTATGTCACGGTGTCGGCCAACCGCGCATCGGCGGCCGACCGCAACCTGACCGTGCCGATGATGGCGGCGGGCACGACCATCGGCTTTGCCGCGGGCGGCACGGCCCTGACCCGGACCGGCGGAAGCTGGTTGTCCGAAGGGTTCGAGGCGGGCCAGACCATTGTCCTGGCCGGGGCGGGCGACAGCAACGGGCGCTACCGCATCACTTCGGTCACCGCGACGCAGATCACCGTCGACACCGCCTTTGCCACCACCGAAACGGCGCTGGCCGGGGCACTGGTCGAAGGTCTGCGGGCGGACTCCGTGCTGATTTCGGCCAACGGGGTCGATTTCACCGATGCGCTCGTGCTGGTGTTCGATGAAACCAACTGGAACCAGGCGCAATCCATCACGGTCCGCGCGGTGGATGACACCGCCGCCGAAGGGTCGCGCAACGTGGTGATCAGCCATTCGGTGATGTCGGTTGATCCGGCCTTTGACCGCGCGCTGGTCGAAAACGTCGTGGTCGAGGTGCTTGATAACGATCTGGCGGGCGTCCGCATCCTGCCCTCGGGCACCGGAACCCTGGTTCTGGAAGGTGACGCGACCACCGGCATCTCCGACTCATGGGATGTGGTGCTGACCCGCGCCCCTGCGCCGGGCGAGGTTGTGACTGTCACCTTGTCGGGTGGCGGGTCTGATCTGGTGTTCAGCGACATGGTGCTGGTGTTCGACGCCTCCAACTGGAACGTCGCGCGGACGGTGACGGTGTCGGCCCCGCTCGACGGGATCGCCGAAAATCAGGAACGCATCACCGTCACCCATTCGGTCAGCAGCACGGGCGGCCGCTTTGCCGCCGCCGCCGACGCCAGCATCAACGTGACGGTGGTCGATGGCGATACCGCCGGGGTGCTGGTGCGCGAAACCGGAGGGCGCACTCTGGTCGTCGACCAGCCGGGCAGCACCGACGATTATCTGGTGCGTCTGACCAAGGCGCCGACCGATGCAGTGACCGTGACCATCTTTGACGATGGCCAGACCCGCGTTGTCCCGTCGGACCGCGTGTCGCTGGTGACGCTGGCGCAGGCGACGACGGCGGTGCAGTTCGTGCGTGTCGTCGACGGGCCGGACATGCTGGTCCGTACCACGGGCGACTGGCGGGCCGACGGCTTTGCCGCGGGCCAGACGGTGCGCGTTTCAGGGTCGGCCAGCAACAACGGCGACCTGCGGATCGGCAGCATCTCGGATGACGGGCGGACCCTCACCCTTGCCGGAGGCGGCAGCGTGGTGTCGGAAACCGCGCTGTCGGTGTCCCTGACGGTCGAGGCCGCGCAGATCACGTTTGACGCAACGAACTGGTGGCAGGATGTCGCGGTCACGCTGGAGGCCGACCCCGACTTCGTGCCGACGGCGGCCAGCTATGTGACCAAGACCTTCCCGGTCGAACCGCATGTCGCGGGCAAGGTCCGTGGCCCGCTGCTGATCGATG
>JAUXPG010000166.1 GCA_030683915.1 Gemmobacter sp. | reverse complement strand
GGCGCGCCGATCAGTCCGGCGAACCGCGCGGCACCGCAGGTGTCGGGCATCGGCGTCGGGGAATCGACCGGCAGGGGCACGCAGGCGGCGGCCAGGATCAGGGCCGGAACCAGCAGGGCGATACGGGACAGGCGCATCGGGCGTCCTTTCGCGGGCAGGGCTGCACCCATCATGCGCCGACCATTGCGGCTTGCAAAGCCTGCCGGGTGGACTTTGGCATCAATCCGCCGTTCCGGGCGTTGCAATGCCCGCCAATCCGGTCCAGCCTGCGCGCCGAACGAACAGGGAGGAACCCATGCGCACCCGTGCCGCCGTTGCCATCACCCCCGGCAAGCCCTTGGAAATCATGGAAGTGAACCTTGAAGGCCCGAAGGCGGGCGAGGTTCTGGTCGAGATCAAGGCCACCGGCATTTGCCACACCGACGAATTCACCTTGTCGGGCGCCGACCCCGAGGGGCTGTTTCCGGCCATTCTTGGCCACGAAGGCGCGGGCGTGGTGCTGGAGGTCGGGCCGGGCGTGACCACGCTGAAACCGGGCGACCATGTGATCCCGCTTTATACGCCCGAATGCCGCGAGTGCCCGAGCTGCCTGAGCCGCAAAACCAACCTGTGCACCGCCATCCGTGCAACGCAGGGGCAGGGTTTGTTGCCCGATGGGACCACGCGGTTTTCCATGCTCGATGGCACGCCGATCCATCACTACATGGGCTGTTCGACCTTTGCAAACCACACGGTCGTGCCGGAGATCGCGCTGGCCAAGGTGCGCCCTGACGCGCCGTTCGACAAGATCTGCTATATCGGCTGCGGCGTGACGACCGGCATCGGCGCGGTGATCAACACCGCACAGGTCGAAATCGGCGCCAAGGCGGTGGTCTTCGGGCTGGGCGGCATCGGGCTGAACGTAATTCAGGGCCTGAAGATGGCCGGGGCCGACATGATCATCGGCGTTGACATTAACGACAGCCGCGAGGACTGGGGCCGCCGGTTCGGGATGACCCACTTCGTCAATCCCAGGAAGATTGACGGCGGCATCGTGCAGCACATCGTCAACCTGACAAAAACCCCGTTCGACCAGATCGGCGGCGCGGATTATTCGTTCGACTGCACCGGCAACGTGCAGGTGATGCGTGACGCGCTGGAATGCACCCATCGCGGCTGGGGCCAGAGCATCATCATCGGCGTCGCCCCCGCTGGCGCGGTGATCGAGACGCGGCCCTTCCAGCTGGTCACCGGACGGGTGTGGAAAGGCACCGCCTTTGGCGGCGCGCGCGGGCGCACCGATGTGCCGCAGATCGTGGACTGGTACATGGCGGGCAAGATCGAGATTGACCCGATGATCACCCACATCCTGCCGCTGGAGCGGATCAACGAGGCGTTCGACCTGATGCACAAGGGCGAATCGATCCGCTCGGTGGTGGTGTACTGACCCTGCGGCGGGGCGCGGGGGCGCTGCCCCCGGGCCACTGTCGGGCCGGTGGAACCCGGGCGCGTGCCCCCGGGATATTTGGATCAGAGCGAAACGGCGGGGTGCGGGGAGGGGCGGCTGATCAGCCGGATGTCCGTTCCAGAGCCGCGCCGAGTGCCTGCATCAGCGGTTCGAACACCGGAAACGACGTGGCGATAGGCGCGCCATCATCAACCGAGACCGGCGCCCGGGCGGCAAGCCCGAGCACCAGAAAGCTCATGGCGATGCGGTGGTCGAGATGCACGGCGCAGGTGGCGCCGCCGGGCACGTTGCCCGGGCCCATGCCGTGCACGATCAGGGTATCCTCGTCCTCTTCGATCCGCACGCCGCAGGCTTCTAGCCCGCGCGCCATCGCGTCGATCCGGTCGGATTCCTTGACCCGCAGTTCCTTGACGCCGCGCATCACCGTGGTGCCCGTCGCGCAGGCGGCGACCACGGACAGGACCGGGAATTCGTCGATCATGCTGGCGGCGCGGTGCGGCGGGGTTTCCACACCCTTGAGCGCAGCCGAATAGCGCACGCGCAGGTCGGCCACCGGCTCGCCGCCCTCTTCGCGCGGGTTTTCGAACGTGATGTCAGCGCCCATTTCCAGCAAGGTGACATAAAGCCCGTCGCGGGTGGGGTTGCGGCTGACGCCGGGCACAAGGATGTCGGACCCCGGCACGATCAGCGCGGCGCAAACCGGGAAGGCGGCGGAACTGGGGTCGCGCGGCACGGCCACGGTCTGCGGGCGCAGCTCGGGCTGGCCGGTCAGGGTGATGACGCGGCCTTCGGGCGTTTCCTCGACCCTGACCTGCGCGCCGAACCCGGCCAGCATGCGTTCGGTATGGTCCCGCGTCGCCTCGCGTTCGATCACCACGGTTTCGCCCGGTGCATTCAGCCCGGCCAGCAGCACGGCCGATTTCACCTGCGCCGAGGGCACCGGCACGGTATAGCGCACCGGCACCGGGTCAGCGGCGCCCACGATGGTCATGGGCAGGCGGCCGCCCGCACGGCCCACCGCCCGTGTGCCAAACAGCGCCAGTGGCACCGTGACCCGCCCCATCGGACGCTTGCGCAGCGAGGCGTCGCCGGTGAAGGTGGCGGTGATCGGGCTGGTCGCCATGGCGCCCATGATCAGCCGCACGCCGGTGCCCGAGTTGCCGCAGTCGATCACATCGGCAGGTTCGGAAAACCCGCCGACGCCCACACCCTGCACCGACCATTCGCCCGGCCCGGTCCGGGTGACGGTGGCGCCGAATGCGCGCATGGCCTTGGCGGTGTCCAGCACGTCCTGCCCTTCAAGCAAGCCGGTGACGCGGGTTGTTCCCACCGCCATCGCCCCGAGGATCAGCGCGCGGTGGCTGATCGATTTGTCACCGGGCACCTCGGCCACCCCGCGCAGGGGGCCGGAGGCGCGGGCGGTCATCGGGATCTGTTCGGCATGGGCGGACATGGCGTTTCCTGCTGGTCAAGGATCGGGCCTGTCCTAGCGCAGCCCTGCGCGCGGGTCCATGCCCTCGCGCAGGGCGCGCGGGGGCTTCTTTCAGCCGGGCGCGCTGGTCAATGCCATTTGGCGATGGGGGGCAGGCTCATCAGCACGGCATTGGCGTCGTGGCCGGTTTCCAGCCCGAACTTGGTGCCCCGGTCATAGACGAGGTTGTATTCCGCATAAAGGCCGCGATGGACGAGTTGCTTTTCGCGATCCTCGTCGGCCCAGGGTGTGTCCCGGCGACGGTCGACCAAGGGCACGAAACCGGGCAGGAAATGCGCGCCGACGGACCGGGTGAAGGCGAAATCCGCCTCCCAGTCGCCGGTGTTGAGGTCGTCATAGAAGATGCCGCCAACGCCGCGGGCGCGGCCCCGGTGCGGGACGAAGAAATATTCGTCGGCCCATGCCTTGAAGCGCGGATAGTATCCTTCGCCATGACCGTCGCAGGCGGCGGCCATCTGGGCGTGGAAATGCGCGGTATCTTCGGCATATTCCAGCGCCGGGTTCAAATCGGCGCCGCCGCCGAACCACCAGGCGTGCGGGGTCCAGAACATCCGGGTGTTCATGTGGACCGCCGGGCAATGCGGGTTGCGCATGTGGGCGACCAGACTGATGCCGCTGGCCCAGAAGCGCGGATCGTCGGCCATTCCCGGCACACCGCGCGCCGCCATCGCGCGCTGCGCGCGGTCGCCCAGTGTGCCATGCACGGTCGAGACATTGACGCCGATCTTTTCAAACACCCGCCCGCCGCGCAGCACGCTCATCAGCCCGCCGCCGCCGGCGCCGCCGTCGCGCACGGTCGGCGTCACCGCGAACCGGCCCGACGCAAGGTCGGACCCCGGCCCGGCAGTGTGCCGATCCTCCAGCGCCTCGAACGCCGCGACGATCTGATCGCGCAAACTGCGGAACCAGTCTGCCGCACGGGCCTTCCGGGTGTCGAAATCGGTGTCGGTCATGCATGCCTCCCGCTGAACTGCGACAGGGATAGCAAGCGCGGCCCCGACTGGCCAGAGGGTGCGGGCGCGGCCTGACAGCAAAGGCGACAGGCGGGCCTGACAGATTTGCCCGACGGCGGGAAGCTGCGCAGGCCGCGCGGCGCCGGCGGCAGAACGATTGCCCGGTTGCCGGTTCGCGCCTAAACTGTCAGCCCATCCCGCCTTCGGGACCGGCTGGACCGAAGGCCCCGGCCCCCGGAGGTCACGATGCGCGCAGGTCTGCCCGCGCTTGCCCTAGCCCTGCTGGTCGCCGCCTGCGGCACGTTGCAAGAGCAATGCCTGCGGCTGGAGGCGCGCGAACTCTATCTTCTGGACCGTCGAATTGCCGAAACCCAAGCCACCTTGCAGCGCGGCTATGCGCTGGAGGAGGTGGAGGAACGCGAATGGCGCTGGGTCATCTGCGGGCCAGGCAGGCCGGGGGCGCCCGGCCAGCCCCCCGAGCCGCCCGAACGGTGCTGGGAAGAAGTGTCGCGCTTTGTCGTGCGGCCCAAGGCGGTGAACATCGCGGACGAACGGCGCAAACTGGCATCGCTGCAAGGGTCGCGGCGTCAGGTGGAACTGGCGAACGCGCCGGCAATTGCGGCCTGCAAGGCGAAGTATCCCGAATGACCGCGCGGCCTAGTGCGCGGGGTGGCGCACCGGGTCGATCAGGCTGCGCCCGCCATCCACCGTCAGGATGTGGCCGGTCACGAAACCCGCGCCGTCCGAGGCCAGAAACTGCGCGGCCTCGGCCAGTTCCAGCGGTGCGGCGATGCGGTGTTGCGGCGTGCCCCGGCGGATATCGTCGCGCCAGTCGGGATGGTCCTTCAGGCTGGCTTGCAGGCTTGCGCTCATCACGCTGCCGAAGGCCACGCAATTGACGCGGATGCGCTTGGGCGCCAGCGCGACGGCCATGGACCGGGTCATCTGTTCGACCGCCGCACAGGACACGGAATAGCCCAGCAGTTCGGGGTGCGTCTGCCGCGCCGCGACCGAGGACAGGTTGATGATGCTGCCGGCAGGACCATCGCCTTCGACCTTGGCGGCCTGCGCGATCATCCGTCGCGCGACATGCTGGGACAGGCGCAGCGCGGTCATCAAGTTCTGGTCCAGCATCTGCTCGACCGCGTCAGAATCGGGCGACAGCGGATCGGACAACGCAACGCATCGGCTGGCATTGACCAGAATATCCACCCGGTCGAACGCATCCAGCGTGGCGGACAGCAGGTTGTTGATGGTCAGCTTCTGGCGCAGGTCACCGCCAAACCAGCGGACCGGCCCTTCGGCATGCGCCTCCTCGCCCAGATCGCGCTCCAGCGCGTCTTCGTCCATGTCGGCGAACATCACATTCGCGCCCCGGTCCACGAAATGGCGGGCGATGGCCCGGCCGATGCCGTGGGCGGCGCCGGTGACGATGGCGGTCTTGCCAGTGATCGACAGGGTCATGCGCGGGGTCCTTCAGGTCGGGCGGCGCGGAATTGGGCGGCTGGCACGATACACGCGGAAACGCGAGTCGCCCTTCAGCTCCTCATGTTCGCGGAACAGATCGGCAAGGCCCCGCTCATAGGGCAGATGGCGGTTGGCCACCAGCCACAGCGTGCCCGATGTGGTCAGCATGCCCGCCGCCGCGCGCAGGAACGCAAGGCCTAGGCCGGGGTCCGGCGTGCGGGCGGTGTGAAAGGGGGGGTTACACACCACGGCGTCAAACGGCTGTGCAGGACGGAACCGGGTCGCATCGGCCCAATGAAACCGCGCGCGCGGGTCCTGGATATTGGTGCGGGCGCAGGCCAGCGCATCGGCCTCGGCCTCGATCAGGTGGCATTCTGCCACGCCGTCGCGCGCCAGCACGGCCTGCGCCAGATACCCCCATCCAGCGCCAAGGTCGGCCACCCGCGCGGGCAACCGCGCGGGCAAAGCCGCCGCCAGCAACGCCGAACCGGCATCGGGGCCATCGGCGGAAAATACGCCGGGTCGGGTGACAAAGCCGCCGATGTCATGGTCGGGCGCGGCCCAGTCCGATAACGGCGCACCAGCGGCAAAGCTGAAAATCCGGCCATGCGCCTTGGACAGTGCAGGTGTCGGCGCGCCGCCCATATCGCGCAATTCGCGCCACACGGATTCGACCCCATCGGTCTTTTGCCCGTCCACCAGCACCAGCCCGCCCGGCGCAACCACCGCCGACGCCTCGGCCAGCATGGCCCGCGCCAGATCGCGCGCACGGGGCAAGCAGACCAGGGCGGCGGCATAGCCACCCTGGGGCGCGTCCGCGACAGCATAGCCCTGCGCGGCAAAGGCATCGGCATCCGGACGAAAGCCGGTGATGATTTGCACGCGGTCCTTGGGCAAAGCGCCCAAGTCATCGCCCGCGCGCGGGCGAAACACCGCAATGCGGCCTTCCGGCGGCAGCACGAAGGCCCCGGACTCTTCGGCGAAATTCAGGCGATCAGATCGCATGGGCGGGCCCGTCCGGGCCTATTCCTTTTCCATGGTGCATTGCAGCGGGTGCTGATGGCGACGCGCGAAATCCATCACCTGCGCCACCTTGGTTTCCGCCACCTCAAAGCTGAACACCCCCACCACCGCGACGCCCTTCTTGTGCACGGTCAGCATGATCTCGAACGCCTGTGCGTGGCTCAGGCCAAAGAACCGCTCCAACACATGCACAACGAACTCCATCGGGGTGTAGTCGTCGTTCAGCAGCAACACCTTGTACAGCGGCGGGCGCTGGGTCTTGGCCCGCGTCTTGGTCACGACGGACGTATCCCCACCCGGGCCGTCCTTGCGGTCGGTCATCGTCCAGGGTGTACGCATGGTCAGGTTGCCTCGCAGTCGGGTGCCGGGGATGCGCCAGTATATAGCGGAACCGGGCCTTTGGGAAAGGGGGCGGCACCGACGATCCGCGCGGTCATACCAAACCCGCCGGTGGTGCCCTGCGGTCCGGCTCAGGCCACCTCGTGCCGCAGGATCGCGGCTTCCGAGGCCGACAGGTTCCGCCGGGCAAAGCCGCCATAGGCGCCCGGGTCGGGCAACAGCCGCAGCAGCCCTTCGCGTTGCGCCGGGTCGATCGTATCCAGCGCGGCGCTGAGCGGATGGAAGCTTTCCGTCTCCAGCCCGTTGGCGAACACTACATGATGTGCCTCGAGCAGGACATGCACATAGGTGACATCGCGCACGGCACTGTCAACCAGCACGCTTTGGTTGTTCACCAGATCGCAGGCGCGCACCATCACCTCGGGCGTGCCGAACAGCGCGGTCGCCGCCTTGCCCCGCACCAGCATCCGGTGCTGCGGCGAGACAAGCAAATCCACATCCGGCCGCCCGCCGCCCATCGCCGCGGGGCGGATGCGGACCGGGCGCAGATGCGGCATGGCGTACAGCCGCGCGCCCGACATCCGGCGCTGTCCGGCCCAGACGACGGGCTGCGGCCCGCTGTCGGCGGTGTCGATGCAATCACCGGGCCGCAGCGATTCGATGGTCCGCACGCCCTGCGGCGTGGCGATCATGGTGCCCGCCGCAAAGCAGATCACCCCGCCTTGCGGCATCGGGTCGGGCGCCAGAAACCGGGCGTCGAGCGTGCTGTGCACGATCCAGAGGTCGCGGTCGGCGGGCGGCATGGCACCGGCAAACATCACCAACCGCGCGGCGCTGTCGGGAACCGGGATCAGGCTGGCCTGCCAGAGCGTGCGCCCGTCGGTCAACGTGAACCCCTGATCGGATACGTCATCGTCGGGTGGCGGCGCCGCCGCAGCGTCGGGCTGGGCCACCGCCGCGCCCACCAGCCGACGCACCATCCGCGCCGCGCGGGCGCGCAACGCCTCGCCGCCCTCGGGGGCTTCCAGCACAAGAACGGAACCCGGATGATCCACCCGCACCGCCTGTCCGGTCCAACGCCATCCGGCGCCCACCGCGATCAACCCCAGACCGGGCGCGCGGATGCCATCCGCCTCGGTCTGCGACCATGAAATAACGTAAGTGCCCCGGTATCCCGTGGACATCTGGATGCTCGCCTGCCTGTGGCGCCGTTTGCGGCGCGTGTCTGCTCGTTGGCGCTTGTCGCGCCTTGTTGGTATACGAAGAGATATCAGCCGATGCGCCTTTCGGATAGCGCAAGCGTGCAACAGTCCGGCGAAACCCTGTTACGGGGAAAGCACGATCAGGTCGCGTGCAGCCGCCGACAACACGACGCGGGTGCCAACGGCCGGCGGGGGGGCATCGGGCCGGTTGAAGGTATCAGCCGACATCCGCCGCCCGCCCGCATCGACCCGCAGCCGGATGACGGAGCCAAGGAAATCCACCTCGGTCACGGTGCCTTCCAGCCGCAACTCGCGGGCCGGATCAGCCCCCAGCCGCAGCGTTTCGGGCCGGAGCGCCAGCGTCACCTGCCCGGCGGGCAGCGGGCGGTTCAGGTCGTGACGCACGCCATTCACCTCGACCACGCCGGCCGCGGGGTCGATCACCTTGGCCTCGATCTGGCTGAGCGTGCCGACAAAGTTCGCCACGAACCGCGTCGCGGGGCGGTTATACACCTCGAACGGGCTGCCGACCTGTTCGGCGATCCCCCCGTTCATCACCACGATGCGGTCCGAGATCGACAGGGCCTCTTCCTGATCGTGGGTCACGAAAATGGCGGTGATGCCAAGTTCCCGCTGGATTTCCCGGATCTCGTTGCGCAGCGATACCCGCACCTTCGCATCCAGCGCTGACAAGGGCTCATCCAGCAACAGCACGCTGGGCCGCGGCGCCAGCGCGCGTGCCAGGGCCACCCGCTGCTGCTGCCCGCCCGACAACTGGAACGGATACCGCCCGCCCATTTCCGGCAGACCGATCAGGCGCAGCATCTCGGCCACCCGCGATTCGCGTTCGGCACGGGGCACACCCTTGACCCGGAGCCCGAAGGCCACGTTGTCGGCCACGGTCAGGTTGGGAAACAGCGCATAGGCCTGGAACATCATGCCGATGTTGCGGGCATTGGGTTTCAGCCGCACCACGTCCTGCCCGTCGATGGTGATGCCGCCATCGCTTGGCGTCTCGAACCCGGCGACCATGCGCAGCACGGTGGTCTTGCCGCACCCCGAGGGCCCCAGCAGCGAGATGAATTCGCCCTTTTCCACGGTCAGGTTGAAATCCTTGACCACGCGGTTGGTGCCAAAGGATTTTTCAAGATGCGAGATGGTGAGGAACGACATCAGGCGCGGGCCCTTTCGTGTTTCGAGAACCGGCTGACAAGCTGCATCAGCCCCATGCAGCCCCAGGTGATGGCAAAGGCGATCACGGCAAGGGCGGGGGGTTCATAGGCGCGGTTCGCGCCGAGAAGTTGCATGAACGGCCCAAAGGCCGGACGGTTGAGCAGCGCCGCCATGGTGAATTCGCCGATCACGATGGCCAGCGTCAGGAACGCCCCCGACAGCACCGCGACCATGACATTGGGCAGGATGATGCGGGCCAGAATCGTCACCCATCCGGCGCCCAGCGACTGCGCGGCCTCGGTCAGCGTGGCGACATCGATGGTGCGCAATCCGGTGTCCACGCTGCGGTACATGTAGGGCAGCGCCAGCGTGGTATACCCCATGGTCAGCAGAATGTCGGTGCCCAGTGCGGACCCCGTCAGCGGCAGGAAGCTGGAGGTGTTGTAAAGCCGGATATAGCCGAACACGATCACGATGGCCGGGATGACCAGTGGCAGCAGGGTGATGAATTCGATCACCGGGCGGGCCTGCGGCAGTTTCAGCCGCACCCAATAGGCCGTGGGCACGACGAGCAGCACACCGACGACGATGGTGGCCAGCGCCAGCCCGATGGAATAGCTGAAAGTGGCCCAGAACCGGGCGTCCTCGAACACCTTCACATAGGCGTCAAAGGAATATTCGCCGCGCCGCATCTTCAGGCTGAATTCGGTCATCCCGATCAGCGGCAAGGCAAAATACATGCAGCCGAACAGGAACACGCCCCAGGCGACAAAGCGGGTCATTTCAGCCACCTTTCCGACCGGGTGCGCAACACGATGTAGATCACGTTGGCGACGCCGGTGATGACGATCATTCCGAACGCCAGCGCATAGCCAAGGTTCGGGTTGCCCAGCACGTCGCCCCGGATCTGCGCGAACAGCTTGATGGGCACGATGTTTAGCTGCGGCCCGGTCAACGCAAAGGCGGTGGCCACGGCGCCAAAGGCATTGGCAAACAGCAACGCGAAGGTGCCAAGCAGCGACGGGAACAGGATGGGCAGTGCCACCATGCGCCAGTATTGCGCGCCTGTGGCGCCCAGCACCGCTGCGGCCTCGCGCCATTCCTTCTTCAGCCCGTCAAGGGCTGGGATGATGATCAGGATCATGAGGGGGATCTGAAAGAACAGATAGGTGATGACCAGCCCCCAGTAGGACAGCAGGTTGAACCCCAGCGCCCGAAGGTTGATGCCGAATTCCGTCCGCAGCCACACGGTGACAAGGCCCACCGGCCCCAGCGTGGCGATGAACGCAAAGGCCAGCGGAACACCGGCAAAGTTCGATGCAACGCCGGAAAACGTCAGCAGCGGCCCCCGGATGCCGCGCGGCAACCCGCCGAACACCACCGCCGCCGCCATGCCAAAGCCGATGGTGCAGCCCAGCAGCGCCGTGACGAAGCTGAGCTTGATCGACGTCCAATAGGCGTTACGGATCGAATCGGTGTTCAGGTCGATGAGGTTTTGGAAGGTGAAGCTGCCGTCGGATGTCTGGAAGGCCCCGATGACGATTTTCATCGTCGGCATGATCAGGAACAGCAGCGCAAAGGCGACGAACGGCAGGATGCCCAGCCATTCCAGCGGCAGGCGCAGGCGCGTCCCTTTGGCGGGGCGGTCTTGCGGCATAGAGTTCCCCTGTCAGTCGGGGCATCTGGCGGCCCCTTCAAGAATTGGCACACCCGCCCCGGCACTGGTCCGGGGCGGGTGGCATTGGTCCTGATTACTGGACGTTGGCGCCGACGGTGGCATCCCAACCGCCGACGACGGCGGCCTTGTTGGCGTTCACCTCGTCAAGCGTCGGAAAATAGGCGGCCTCATAGGATTCCGCCGGCGGCAGGTTGGCCATCAGGTCGGCCGGCAGTTTGCCCGCCGCCGCCATCGCGTTGAAGCGGGCGGGGTGGCAATACCCCTTGAGCCAGCCCAGCTGACCTTCGTCGGAATAGAGGTACTCCATCCACAGCTTCGCCGCGTTCGGCTGCGGCGCATAAGCCGAGATGCCCTGAACGTAGACACCGGCCAGAACGCCCGACTTCGGCACCACGACTTCGACCGGCGGGTTGCCGGCAAGCGTGTCGCGGGCGGCCAGCGCGTTATAGTC
Source organism: Gemmobacter sp. (assembly GCA_030683915.1). Classification (GTDB taxonomy): domain Bacteria; phylum Pseudomonadota; class Alphaproteobacteria; order Rhodobacterales; family Rhodobacteraceae; genus Wagnerdoeblera. The sequence goes on along the minus strand of JAUXPG010000166.1, from coordinate 2,517 downwards.
CCACATGATGACGATGGGCGTGGTGCCCTGCGCCAGCGTGCCGGCCTTGCCGATCACCGGAACGAAGTTGCCAGCGGCATTCAGTTCCTTGAAGAACTCCAGCCCGGCCTTGCCTGCGGCTTCGCCCGCTGCGGCGCCCCGCGACAGACCAGCAGCCTGAACCGCCAGAATCGCCTGGTTCGAGGCACGCGGGTCACCCGCCAGCGCGACCTGACCGGCGTATTCCGGCTTGAGCAGATCGGCCCAGTCGGCCGGCACGTTCGCCACAAGGTCCTTGTTCACGAGGAACGACATCACGCCGTAATAGTCGGCGTACCAGTGACCTTCCGGGTCCTTGATCGCATCGGGGATTTCGTCCCACGTGGCCACTTTGTAGGGCTGCAACAGGCCCTCGGCCTTGGCCGACGGACCAAAGGCCAGACCGACGTCGATCACGTCCGGCGCCTGCGGGCCCTTGTTGTCCTTGTTGGCCTTGATCGCCTCGATCTCGTCAGCGGAACCCGCATCGGGGTTCAGTTCGTTGACGTTGAGGAAGGGATACTTGGCCTTGAAGCCCGCGATCACGCCGCCATAGCCGCACCAGTCGTGCGGCAGGGCGATGGTGGACAGCATGCCTTCCTTCTTGGCGCCTTCGATCAGCGCGTCCAGCGACTGGGCGCTGGCCAGCGGTGCGGCCCCGAGCATCGCGACAAGCGCAACGCCCGCAGTCATCATTTTTTTCATGGTTCTCTCCGTTGGAATGAGGCCGGGTGACCGGCCCCTTGTAAAACCCGTTGTGCAACCGCTCTGTGACGGTCCTTGTTCAAGGCAGACATAAAACCGTTACACTTGGCAAGCAGGGATTTTGACTGACGAGACAACAAAACGACTTGACCCCGCGTGAACTTGCCGTCTCGGCCCCTCAGCCGCCCGCTTGTGCAATGACGCGCAACAGATGGGCGTGGACTGCAGGGCTGCCCGCGACCACCCGGCCATCCGATCCAAAGCCCAGCGGGTTGCCCGCCCAGTCGGTCATCACGCCGCCTGCCGCCTGCACCAGCGGCAGGACGGGAAGATAGTCGTAAGGTTCAAGCCCGTGATCCACCACGCCATCAATCCAGCCGGCGGCCAACTGGACATAGGTGTAACAGTCCACCGTTTCGCGCACATACCGCGTGGCGTGCAGCAGGGCGTCGCCCACCGCGCGGTCCGCCAGCAAAACCCGCCGCAGTTCGTTGACGCACACAAAGGCATCTTCCGCCGCCACGCCCTGCCGGACCGCGATGGGGGCTCCGTTTAGATAGGCGCCATGGCCCGGCGCACCCAAGGCCACCTCGCCCAGCACCGGCATCTGCACCGCGCCCATGACGGGGCGCCCCTGGTCCATGTATCCCAGCAACATGCCCCACATCGGATGCCCCGAGATGAAGCTCTTGGTGCCGTCCACCGGGTCGATCACCCACAGCGGGCCGTTTCCGCCGGTGGCGCCGCCGAATTCTTCGCCATAGATCGCGTGATTCGGGAATCGGGCCGTAATCGCAGCCCGTAGCGCGGTTTCGGCTGCGCGGTCGGCGCGGGTCACCGGGCTTTCATCGGCCTTCGCCTCGACCGCGACCCCGCTGCGGAAATGCTGCAAAGGCACGTCGCGGGCCTGCGCCAGTATGGCGCGCATGGCTTCGGCCAAGGCGGGCAGATCGGTCATGGCACCTCCGTTTTGCTGCGCGCAAGGTCGCCGGTTCCCCCCGGCGATGCAAGCCCCCGGTGTCAGGCCAGCCAGCGGTCGTAATCGCTGACCAGCAGGTGCAGCGGGGCCTCGTCCTCGTCAACCTCGGCAAACCGGCCGATCGGGTCGCGGAACACGTTGTCGGTGACGTCGTCGTTGACGGTCGACACCTCGCCGATCAGCACGTCGCCGCCCTCGCCCCAAAAGGCATGCCAGTCGCCCGGCATCAGCGTCACGCTTTCGCCCGGCGCCAGCCGCAGCTTTTCGCCCGGCGCAAAGGGCCGCGCCACGCCGTCACAGCGCACCATGCCGCCGCGATCGGGCGCGAACCCGCCCCGGTCATCGCTGCCGTAAAGTTCCACCACCAGCGTGGCGCCGCCCCGGTTGATGATGTCCTCGGCCTTGACCACATGGGTGTGCATCGGGCTGAGCTGGTCGCGCCGCGAGATCAGCAGCTTTTCGGCATAGCACATTCCGCCCCCGCGCCGCAGGTCCGACAGCAGACCGTTGCGCAATGTGAACAGAAACAGCCCCATGCGGTCAAAGTCGCCCTGCCCGTAATCGGTGATATCCCACCCCATCCGCGCCTGCGCGATGCGGGTTCCGGCGGCCTGCGCGCGGAACGCCTCGGGCGACCAATCCGCAAACGGGGGCAACACAAAACCGTGCCGCGCGATCATCTCGGCGGCGTCTTGCATGATGGCGTTGATGCGGGATCGTTTCACGGGCTACCTCGGACGGTGGACATGCGCGCTTTGCACCAGGCCAAAGCCCAGCATCAGGACGACCATCGCGGTGCCGCCATAGCTGACCAG
>JAUXPG010000136.1 GCA_030683915.1 Gemmobacter sp. | reverse complement strand
GGGGGTTTCTCAAGGGGGCAGGCAGCCCCCTTGAGGCGGGGTGCGCGAGGGGCGGCAGCCCCTCGCCTCCCCCCCCGTCCGTCAGCCGCGCGGCGGCTGCGCCAGCCCGCGCTGGACCGCCGGGCGGGCCAGGAACCGCTCCAGATAGCCGGGCACATGGCGCAGGTCGTCCCAGCCGGTGATCGCGCCCGCCTGATAGAAATCGCGCAAGGTCCGCAGCCAGGGCGCAATCGCCATGTCGGCAATCGAATAGTCACCCGCCACCCAGTCCCGACCTTCCAACCGCCCGTCCAGCACCTTGAGCAGCCGGGCGGATTCGGCGCGGTACCGCTCCTTCGGGCGCGGGTCCTCGATGTCCTTGCCGGCGAAGTGGTGAAAGAACCCGAGTTGCCCGAACATCGGCCCAAGCCCACCCATCTGGAACATCAGCCATTGCAACACCTCGTAGCGTTGCGCGGCTGGCATGAATTTTCCGGTCTTTTCCGCCAGATAGACCAAAATCGCCCCGCTTTCGAACAGGCCGAGCGGCACGCCCCCCGGACCGTCCGGGTCGATGATCGCGGGGATCTTGTTGTTGGGGTTCAGCGACAGGAAGTCCGGGCTCAACTGGTCGTTGGTGGCAAAATCGACCAGATGCGCGTCATAGGGCAGCCCGCATTCCTCGAGCATGATCGACACCTTCACCCCGTTCGGGGTGGCCAGCGAATAAAGCTGGATGGCGGCGGGGTCGCGGGGGGGCCAGCGTCGGGTAATCGGAAAATCGGCAAGCGTGGTCATGGTGGCTTCCTTTGCAGTGGCGCGGGCACGCTAGCCGCAAAATTCCCCTGAAAGAAGCATTTCCCGTGTGCAATAGTCGCGGCACGCCTGTGCGTACGCGGCAAGACGACCGCGGCTTGGGGGCGGGGAAAAAGGGAAACAGCATGCTCAACGAGTTCAAGGCGTTCATCGCCAAAGGAAATGTGGTCGATCTTGCGGTCGGCATCATCATCGGCGCGGCCTTCACCGCGATCGTCAATTCGCTGGTGGGCGATCTGATCAACCCGATCATCGGGTTGCTGACTGGCGGGGTCGATTTTTCGAACCGGTTCATCAATATGGGCGCGGGCGAATTCGCTTCGCTGGCGGCGGCGAAAGAGGCAGGCGCGCCGGTGTTTGCCTATGGCGCGTTCATCACCGCCTGCATCAACTTTCTGATCATCGCCTGGGTGGTGTTCCTGCTGGTCAAGGCGGTGAACAAGCTCAAGGACGCCACGGCCAGGAAAGAGGCGGCTGCCGCCGCAGCCGCCCCGGCAGGCCCGACCGAGTTGCAGATCCTTATGGAGATCCGCGACGCGCTGAAGGTGCGCGCCTGAGGCGAGGCAGGGGGGCGCTCGCGCCCCCCTCTGGCCCGTTCCGGGCCATTCACCCCCCTGAGGATATTTGGATCGAAGCGAAGACGCGCATGCCGGTCAGAGGCTGAGCGCCTGTTCGGGGCTGATCGATGGCAGCCCAAGCGCGGCGGCCACCGCCGCATAGGTCAACCGCCCTGCGTGCACGTTCAGCCCGGCCATCAGGTGCGGGTCGGCGGCGCAGGCGGCTTTCCAGCCCTTGTCGGCCAAAGCGAGCAAGAACGGCATGGTCGCGTTGCCAAGCGCGAGGGTGGAGGTGCGCGCCACCGCGCCGGGCATGTTGGCCACGCAGTAGTGGATGATGCCGTCGACAGTATAGATCGGGTCGGCGTGGGTTGTCGCACGCGAGGTTTCGAAGCAGCCGCCCTGATCGATCGCCACGTCAACGATCACCGCGCCGGGCTTCATGGTGGAGAGTTGCGCGCGCGTGACAAGCTTTGGGGCCGCCGCGCCGGGGATCAGCACCGCGCCGATCACCATGTCGGCTTCGGCCACCAGTTCGGCGGTGTTTCCGGCGCTGGCATAGACCGATTTGAACGCACGGCCGAACACGTCGTCCAGATAGCGCAGGCGCGGCAGCGACCTGTCGAGCACGGTGACATCCGCGCCCATCCCGGCGGCGATCTTGCCCGCATGGGTGCCCACGACTCCGCCACCGATCACCACCACGCGCGCGGGCGCCACGCCGGGCACGCCGCCCATCAGCACGCCGCGCCCGCCATTGGCCTTTTGCAGCGCCCATGCGCCGACCTGCGGTGCCAGCCGCCCGGCCACCTCGGACATCGGCGCGAGCAGCGGCAGGCCGCCCGAACGGTCGGTCACGGTTTCATAGGCGATGCAGGTTGCGCCGGATTTCAGAAGATCGTGCGTCTGGTCCGGATCGGGGGCAAGGTGGAGGTAGGTGAACAGCACCTGTCCTTCGCGCAGGCGGGCGCGTTCCACCGCCTGCGGTTCCTTGACCTTGACGATCAGGTCAGCCTGCGCGAACACCTCGTCCGCCGTCCCCACGATGCGCGCCCCCGCGGCGGCATAGTCGGCGTCGCTGAAGCCAGCGCCCAGCCCGGCGCCGGTTTCGACCATCACCTCGTGTCCGTGGGCCACCGCCTCATGCGCCGCATGGGGC
>JAUXPG010000126.1 GCA_030683915.1 Gemmobacter sp. | reverse complement strand
CTTGATGCACCTCAGCCCCCCTTGCGGACCGACCTCGTTCGCCCGCCGCCGCGCCCCGGCGACCAACTTGATCTGTTCGGCACTTGACTGCCATGTGACCGGCCCGGGCGCCCAAGGCTTTGACCATCGCCGCCGTCAGGGGTATACGAAAGTTAAAGGCAAACGGGGGTTGCGCGCGTGGTCCGGTTCATCGGCTCGTTTTTCGGGGCCATCTTCACTTTCGTCACCCTCGCGGCGCTCGCCACGGCGCTGATGGTTGGCGGCGTGCTGTGGTTCTATTCGCGCGATCTGCCCAGTTACGAATCGCTGGCGCAATACACCCCCCCCACCATCAGCCGCATCTATTCCGCCGAAGGCCGCATCATCGACGAATTCGCGCAAGAGCGTCGCCTGTTCACCCCGATCGAGGACGTGCCCGCGATCGTGAAACAGGCCTTCGTCGCCGCCGAGGACCAGAACTTCTACACCCACAAGGGCTATGACGCCAAAGGCATGGTCGCGGCCCTGGTCGAGGCCGTGGCCACCCGGGGCCAGCGCATGCGCGGGGCGTCCACCATCACCCAACAGGTGATGAAGAACTTCCTTCTGGGCGGCGAACGCACGGGCGAACGCAAGATCAAGGAAATCATCCTTGCCACCCGGATCGAAGGCACCCTGTCGAAGGACAAGATCCTCGAACTCTACATGAACGAGATCTTTCTGGGCCAGAACTCCTATGGCGTGGCCGCCGCCGCGCAGACCTATTTCAACAAGTCGCTGGGCGACCTGACGCTGGAGGAGGCGGCCGTGCTGGCAAGCCTGCCCACCCAGCCGTCCAACTTCCACCCCGTCCGCAACCGCGAGCGCCTGCTGGAACGCCGCGCCTATGTGCTGCGCCGGATGTTCGAGGATGGCTATATCACCCGCCAGCAGATGGATGAGGCCATCGCCGCGCCGCTGCGCACGGTGCAGGGCGGCGACTATGCGTCGTTCCGCTCGGTCATGCCGCCGCGCGACTACTTCACCGACGAGATCCGCCGCCAGCTGTCGTCCAGCTTTGGTGAATCCGAATTCTTCGGCGGCGGCCTGACCATCCGCGCCACCGTTGACCCCGACATGCAATCCGTCGCCGCCGCCGCCTTGCGCGAAGGGCTGGAGAACTATGACCGCGGCCTTGGCATCTGGCGCGGCACCCGTGCCACGCTCGACACCGCGCTGCTGCGCGACGAAAGCAAATGGCGCGAGGCGCTGGCAAAGCTGGAACTGCCGCGCGACATCGAAGGGTGGTTCCCCGCCGTCGTGCTGGAAACCGCCGGCAACAGCGCGCGCATCGGCATCGAAGGGGTTGAAGGGTCCGACCACGAAATCCCCGCCGCCGATGTCACATGGGCGCGCAAGCGGCTGGAAACCGGGCGGCTTGGCAACAAGGCCAAGGTGCCTGCCGACCTGCTGGATGTGGGCGATGTCCTGCTGGTCAAGCAACTGATGAAAGACGGCCAGTTTCAGCGCTGGTCGCTGCGGCAGGTGCCGGAGATTCAGGGCGCCTTCATGGCGATGGACGTGAACACCGGGCGCGTCATCTCCATGCAGGGCGGGTTCAGCTATCAGGACACCGTGTTCAACCGCGCGACGCAGGCCCAGCGGCAACCGGGGTCCAGCTTCAAGCCCTTTGTCTACGCCGCCGCGCTCGACAACGGGTTCAACCCCGCCACCATCGTCGTGGACGCTCCGATCGAAATCAACACACCGCAGGGTCTGTGGAAGCCCAAGAACGCCTCGAACAAGTTCTATGGCCCGACCCCCCTGCGCACCGGGATCGAACAGTCGCGCAACCTGATGACCATCCGCATCGCCGAGGAAATCGGCATGGACACGGTCGCGGCCTATGCCGAACGCTTCGGCGTCTACAACCGGATGGGGCCGTTCCTTGCCAACGCGCTCGGGGCCGAGGAAACCACCCTGTTCAAGATGGTCGCCGCCTACGCCATGTTCGCCAACGGCGGCGAACGGGTGGAACCCACGCTGGTGGACCGCGTGCAGGACCGTTGGGGCCGCACCGTCTATCGCCATGACCAGCGTGTGTGCGAAGACTGCCGCACTGCCGCCCTTGCCCCCGGCGCGCCCCCCCGCATCACCGCCAAGCGCGACCGCGTGATGGACCCGATCACCGCCTATCAGCTGACCTCGCTGCTCGAAGGCGCGGTGCTGCGCGGCACCGGGCGGGGCATTTCCGTCGGCGTGCCCGTGGCCGGCAAGACCGGCACCACCAATGACGCCAAGGACGTGTGGTTCATCGGCTATACCTCGAACATCGTCGCGGGCTGCTACATCGGCTATGATACCCCGCGCAGCCTTGGCAACGCCTCGGGCGGCGGCATGTGCGGCCCGGTGTTCACCAAGTTCATGCGCGAGGCGGTCAAGACCTATGGCGGCGCCCGGTTCAAGGTTCCGCCGGGCGGCTACTGGGTCAAGGTTGACCGCTTCACCGGCACCCGTCTGCCCGACAGCGCCAGCGGCGACAACGTGATTTCGGAATACTTCCGCGAAGGTCAGGAAGACACCTACGGCTTCGGCGCGATGGTCGACGGCGGCTTTGCGATGGGGTCCAACCTGCCGCTGTTCGCCTTTGGCGAATCCGACGCCTCGGAGACCAGCACCATGACCACCGCCAGCGGCCAAACCCGCGTCATTCCGAAAAAGGCGGATTTCGGCACCGTCTCCTCCGGCGGGCTTTACTAGGCCCGCGCCCCTTGCCCTTCCTGCGCTTTGGGGTAGACAGGGCGCCGACCTGACCAGCCAGTGGGAAACCTGCCCGTGCGTGCCGAAACCCAGAACCACATCGAAGCCATCCGCAAATCGCTCAAGCTGCTGGCCCAGCGGATGGACTGGGAAACCGCCCCCCACCGGATGGAGGAGTTCGACGCACTGATCGAGGCGCCGGACCTGTGGAACGACCCTGCCAAGGCGCAAAAGCTGATGCGCGAACGCCAGTCCCTGATCGATGCGGTCGCCGTCTACAAACGCATCGAGACCGGCCTGCGCGACAACGTCGAACTCATCGAACTTGGCGAAGCGGAAGGCGACGCGGAAATCGTCACCGAGGCCGAAGCCGCGCTGAAGGACCTGCTGGCCTATGCCGGCGAAAAGGAACTCGAGGCGCTGCTCGATGGCGAGGCCGACAGCAACGACACCTTCCTTGAAATCAACGCCGGGGCCGGTGGCACCGAAAGCTGCGACTGGGCATCGATGCTGGCGCGCATGTATGTCCGCTGGGCCGAGCGCAAGGGCTATACCGTGGAGTTGCAGGCGGAAACCGCAGGCGAAGAAGCCGGCATCCGGTCGGTCGCCTACAAGATTTCCGGACACAACGCCTATGGCTGGCTGAAGTCGGAATCGGGCGTCCACCGCCTTGTTCGCATCTCGCCTTATGACAGCGCGGCGCGGCGGCACACCTCGTTCTCATCGGTCTGGGTCTATCCGGTGGTCGATGACAACATCGACATCGTCATCCCCGACAGTGACATCCGCATCGACACCTACCGCTCGTCGGGTGCAGGCGGCCAGCACGTCAACACCACCGATTCGGCGGTGCGGATCACCCACCTGCCCACCAACATCGTCGTGACCAGTTCGATGAAATCCCAGCACCAGAACCGCGAGGCGGCAATGAACGCCTTGCGCGCGCGGCTCTACCAGTTGGAACTTGACCGGCGCAACGCCGCAGTCAACGCCCAGCACGCCGCCAAGGGCGAAGCGGGCTGGGGCAACCAGATCCGCTCTTACGTCCTGCAACCCTATCAGATGGTCAAGGACCTGCGCACCGGCGTGGAAACCTCGGACACCCAGGGCGTGCTTGACGGCGACCTTGACGCCTTCATGGCCGCCACCCTAGCGATGGACGTCGCCGGCAAATCGCGCGCCGAGGCGCAGGGCGACTGACCGTCGCGCAAGGCCCCGGAACATTGCAATTTTCCGCCCCGATGACGTTGCAAGGCATTGCTTCACTAGGCCCGCGCTGCGCGCTTGCGGGGAATCGGTCGCTCGCCTAGCCTTGCGGCAAAGGGGAGGCAACCATGGACCACACCAGCGACCTGCCGGAGGCGGCGGTGCGGATCAATCCGCGCCACGTCACAACCGCCGATCTGTCTGCGGCCCTTGCGGCAGGCTGGCACGACATGCGACGCGCGCCACTGTTCGGGCTGTTCTTCGCCGGGGTCTATGTCGCGGGTGGGCTGCTGCTGGTCTGGGCGCTCACCGCCTCGGGGCAGGTGTGGTGGACGATCCCGATCTCGCTGGGGTTTCCATTGCTCGGCCCGTTCGTGGCGGTGGGGTTTTATGAAATCTCGCGCCGCCTTGATGCAGGCGAAGCCTTGGACTGGCCCGGCGTGCTGGGCGTGATCCTGCGCCAGAAGGACCGCCAGATCCCCTCCATCGCCGCCGTGATCGTGGTGTTCTTCCTGTTCTGGAACTTCCTGGCCCACATGATCTTTGCGCTGTTCATGGGGTTGCAGGTGATGACCAACATCTCGTCCAGCTTTGACGCCTTCCTCACCCCGAACGGGCTTGCGATGATGGCGGTGGGCACTGCGGTGGGTGCGGCCTTTTCCGTGCTGCTCTATGCCATCACGGTCGTGGCGCTGCCCATGCTGCTGGACCGCGAGGTGGATTTTGTCACCGCCATGCTCGCCTCAATGGCGGTGGTGCGCGAAAACCCTGCCGTCATGCTGGGCTGGGGCCTGCTGATCGCGGTGCTGCTGTTTCTGGCCATGCTGCCCGCGTTTCTGGGGCTGTTTCTGGTGCTGCCGCTGCTCGGCCATGCAAGCTGGCATCTCTATCGCCGCCTGCTGCCCGCCTGACAGAACAAAGGCGCCCCACCGGGGCGCCTTCTGGGGGCGTGCGCAAGGGGGCAGGGGCCTCAGCCCGCCGCCAGCCCGGGCTTGCCGCTGGACAGCGGGTCGTCCTGACGCTGCACCGAGCCTTCGAAATGCGCACCCGATTCGATGGCGATGGTCTTGTGGATGATGTCGCCTTCGACCCGCGCGGTCGAGGTCAACCGCACCTTCAGCCCGCGCACGCGGCCGATCACCCGGCCATTGATGACCACGTCATCGGCCACGATCTCGCCGCGGATGGTGGCGCTTTCGCCCACGGTCAGCAGATGCGCGCGGATGTCCCCTTCGACCACGCCTTCGACCTGGATGTCGCCGGTGGTCTTGAGGTTGCCCACCACCGTCAGGTCTGACGACAGCACCGACGCCGCCGGCTTGCCGCGCGGAACAGGGGGGGAAAAGTCCGACGCGGGCTTGCCGGCCACGGGGGCCGAAGCCTCGGCCGTCTTCTTTTCCGGCTCGTTGGCCTTGGGACCGGGTTCGTTGATCCTGGATTTAGAAAACATTGCTCGCTGCCTTGATGTAGGTCATCGGATTGACGGGTCTGTCATTCACATGCACTTCGTAATGCAGGTGCGTGCCAGTAGAACGCCCTGTACTGCCCATATCACCGATCCGGTCCCCGCGCGAGACGGTTTGTCCTTCCTTCACGCGGATTTCGGACATGTGAGCATAGAGCGTCTCGATCCCGAAGGCATGGCGCACGGTCACCATCTTGCCATAGCCCGAATGCCACCCGGCCTTGGTCACGACACCATCGGCCGTGACCAGGATGGGGGTGCCACGGCTTCCGGCGAAATCGGTGCCCGAATGCATGCGTGTGCCAAAGCCCTTGGGATCACGCCGATATCCGAACCCCGAGGTGAAACGGAACCCGCCCTTCACCGGCATCGCAAACGGCAAGCGCGCCGCCGCAAGACGGTACAGCGCCATGGTATCCAGCCCGCTCAGAATGGCATTGGCCCGCAGATCTTCGTCGCTCACCACGCCTTTGGTGGAAATCCGCATCGCGCCCAGCGGGCCGCCCGACCCCGAATACCCCCGGCGCACCTGCCGCAGCACCTCGTCGGGCTTCAGCCCGGCGGCGCGGAACATCTTGTCCAGCGGCTCCATCGAAACGGTGACGGCCTCTTCGAGTTTGCGGAAAATTTCGTCGTTGCGTTTCTCCAGCGCGCGCTTGGCTTCGGCCACGGCGCGCGCCTCGGCCCGCGCGGCCAGCGTGGCCTCGGCCAATGTGTCGCGCTCCACGGCCGTGGCGCCCAGCGTGGTGGCCAGCATGTCCAGCGTGGCGGCATCGTCGCGGGCGCGGGCAAGCTCCGGGCTGCCTTCGCCCCCGCTGGCGATCAACTCGCCTTTCAGTGTCGCCGCTTCGCTGCGCGCCTCGTCGCGTTCGCGGATCGTGCGGCGCAGGGTCAGCTGCACCACGTCCAGCCCGGTTTCCACTTCCTTGCGGCGGTCTTCGGATGCCAGCAGCAGGCTTTGCATCTCTGACACCTTGGCCAGCGCCTGATTGAACCGTTCCTGCGCGCGAAGGGCTTCCATCGCCCGTTCGTCGCGTTCGCGCGACAAGGCATCCAGCCGGCGCTCGAATTCGGCCACCGACCGCTGCGCCTGTTCGCGGGCGTTGCCCGCACTGAGCTGGTCAATCATCAGGATGGCCGTGGCGATCAGCGTCCACGCGATCAGCACGCTCCCCACGCTCACCGCAACCGCCTGCGTCAAGGGCCGAAGCCGGATGAACCGGGTCTCAAGATCAGATTTCAGAAAAACCCGCTGTTCGGGGAACTTGCGTTCCAGCGCATGGTTGATCCGCTGAAAAAAACGTTGCGGCATCGGTCCCCTGTCCCTAGCGGTGCCAGCGGTCATGCCCGCAACCACCCATCATGGCCCCCCAAACACACGGGGCGGCCCAATCCCCGCTGCTAGGCTTAGCGTTTTGCGCGGCCTTGATGCAACCGCCTTGGTCAAAGGCAGGCAAGGGTCCGCCGAAGGGCGGCGGCGGTCAGGTCCCGGCGCCTTCGGCCAACGGCCAGTAAAAATCGGGCGGCAACCCGGCTTCGGCCCGCTTTTCCACGTTGAAGGGTGGCTTCAACGCGCCGTGGAAATACCGCCGCACCAGCGCGTGAAACGTCTCTTTCGGGTCAAGCTCGTGGCGCCCGCACAGGAAATGGAACCACTTCGCGCCATAGGCGACATGGCCCACCTCCTCGGCATAAATCGTCTCGAGCGCGGCCACCGCGCCCACATCGCCTGCCTTGCGGAAGAGGTCGATCATCTGCGGCGTCACGTCCAGCCCGCGCGCCTCCAGCACCATCGGCACCACCGCCAGCCGCCCCATCAGGTCAGTCGCGGTGTCCTCGGCCGCGCGCCACATGCCGTCATGGGCGGGCAGGGCGCCGTAATGGCTTCCCTGCGCTTCCAGGCAGTCGCACATCAGGTTGAAATGCTTGGCTTCCTCGTCCGCCGCCTGCACCCAGTCATCGACAAAGCCCAGCGGCATCGGCACATGGGAAAACCGGGCGATGATGTCCCAGTGCAGGTCCACCGCGTTCAGTTCGATATGGGCGACCGCATGCAGCAACGCGAGCCGCCCCGGCTGCGTGCCCGGCCGTCGCCGGGGCATGTCGCGCGGTGACAGCAGTTCGGGCCGCGCAGGCCGCGCCGGACGATCGGGCGGCACCGCGCGCCCCACGCTCAGCGGCGCACCCGCCGCACGCGCGGCAACCCACGTCGCCGCGTGCCGACGCGCCAGCGCGGTCTTTTCCCGGCCATCGGCGCACGTCAGCACCTCGACCGCCATCTCCGCCAACGTCTGCATCCCAAGGCCCCCGCGCGCGCATCATCCCGCCCCCGCTCTAGCATCGCGCCGCGCCGGGCAAAACCCCGCCACCGCGCCGGCCTGACGGGCAGGGGGCGCGCCCAAGCCTCAGGCCGGGTTCACCACCGGCGCAGGCATATGCCCCGCCACGCCCAGCACATTGGCCGCCCGCCCCACGATCAGCGGGTCGGGCAAGCCCACCACCGACAGATCCTTGTCCGGGTAATCGATGGTCGACAGGAAATGCCGCATCGCGTTCAGCCGGGCGCGCTTCTTGTCGTTGGACTTCACGATCACCCAAGGCGCGTCGGCGGTGTCGGTGTAAAAGAACATCGCCTCCTTGGCGTCGGTATAATCTTGCCACTTGTCCAGACTGGCCTTGTCGATCGGGCTCAGCTTCCAGCGTTTCAGGGGATCGGTCTCGCGTTCCTTGAACCGGCGGGCCTGTTCGGCCTGCGTCACCGAGAACCAGTATTTGTAAAACCGGATGCCCGAGCGCACCAGCATCCGCTCCAGTTCCGGGGCTTGTCGCATGAATTCAAGGTATTCGGCGGGTGTGCAGAACCCCATCACCCGCTCCACCCCGGCACGGTTGTACCAACTGCGGTCAAAGAACACGATCTCGCCCGAGGTCGGAAGATGCTGGATGTAGCGCTGGAAATACCACTCGCCCTTTTCCTTGTCCGACGGCTTGGTCAGCGCCACCACCCGCGCATAGCGCGGGTTGAGATGCTCCATGAACCGCTTGATCGTGCCGCCCTTGCCGGCCGCATCGCGCCCTTCCATCAGGATGACGAACTTCTGCCCGGTGTCCTGCGCCCAGATCTGAACCTTCAGCAGTTCGGCCTGCAACCGGGCCTTTTCCGCCTCGTAGGGCTTGCGCGCCATCGGATGCGCATAGGGGTAGCGCCCGGATTCAAAGCTGGCCCGGATCGTCTCGGGCGAGGCCATCGCGGGCAGGATGCGCGCCACCGTGGGGGACGCCACCTCGGCAGGGGGCGCGGCAGCCTCGGGGGCGGCGGCGGGCTCCGGCTCGGGGGCAGGGGGGGCAATCTCGATGCGGTCTTCCGCCATGGGCACACTCCTTCCAAAAGCTGCGACTCGGTCCTTTGTCGTGCCCCAACCTGTGGCAGCATGCCGCAGTCTGCCTTGATCGGTATCAACATGCCGTATCGGTTTCGCCGACCGTTGCCCAAAGGCCGCAGACCCGCAACCGAAAGCGGCGGCACCCCCAGGGTACCGCCGCTCTGTCGGGGACTGGTCTTTGATCAAATCGTGTCCGTTCAATACCCTGACGCTACGCCCGCCGCGGGCGGCTCCGCATACCCGACATGGGGTATGGATAAAAATTCTGTAACGAATCGACCGGGCGCGCAGCGGCGGAAAGGTTCGTGACAGGTCAGCCCCGGTTGCCCGCCAGCGCCTCGATGGCGTCCAACACCTCCGGCCAGCGCGCGAACAGCAGCAACTGGCCGGTGAACTCCAGAAACCGCACCTCCAGATGTGGAAAATCGACCATCAACTCGCGCACCGTCTGGACCGGCGACTGCGGGTCCTGATCGGCCTGCAACAGCCACACCGGCACCTTGGCCGCCAGCACCACCGCCGACCAGTCCCGCTCGGACCCCAGCGATTCGCGGGCAAAGGCTTCGGCCCCGCTGCCCCCCGGCGCAAGCAGCGTCTGCATCGACCCCGCCAGCACGGCCGCGCGGATTTCCGGGTCGTCGAATGCGGCCATGTCTGCGGGTGACCCGCTGTTGACCTTGCGAAAGAACGCCTCGGGCCCAAGGCTTCGCGCCAGCGAAAACCCGGCCTTGACGATAAAGGGCAGCACCTTGGGCGCATAGCGCGCATTGGCCAGCACAAAGCGCTGCCACTTGTCCATCCGCTCGTATTGCGCCGGAGTCCGAAGCGGCAATTGCGCCGCACAGCCCAGCACGGCGCGGATCATGCCGGGGCGGCGCACCGACAGGTTCAGCGCAAACCGCAGGTCGGCCCCTTGCGTCACCGCCACGGCGTTCGACAGACCCAGATGGTCCATCACAGCGGCATAATCGGCGGTCGCCCCCTCCAGATGGTCCACCCCCGGCGTGCCGGGGCTGCTGCCGCCATACCAGGCCCGGATCGGCACAACCACGCGCAGGCCCCGCGCCCGCGCCGCGCGCTCGGCCCGGGCAGGCCAGCGCACCCAACCGTAATCGAGATGCATATACAGCACCGGCATTCCTGCCGGATCGCCAAATTCAATCCATTCCAGCCGCCGCCCCCCCGGCAGACGCAACGATTGCACCGGCAACGGGTCCAGCCCCGGCGCAGGCGTGGTGGCGCGCGACTGCACGCCCGGCACCAGCGACAGGTCCATCAGGCCCAACACCACGCGCACCAGTTCAGGCTGGCCATGCGTTTCGGTCTTGGACAGGATCGAGCGCACCTGCGTCCGCACGGTCTCCAACGACCGGCCCCGCGCATCGGCAATGTCCTTCAACGGTTGGCCCAGGGTCAGCCCGCGCACGATCTCCACCTCGGCCATGGTCAGGCCAAAGGCCTCCTGCACGGTGGTTTCAAACCCGTCGGGCCAGACAAGTTCGCTTGCGATGACCAGCGCCAGCGGTGGCGCGCGGTCGCTTTCGACCGGCCCGACCCGCACAATCACCACCGACCCCGTGGTCTGCGACCTGATCCGCAGCGTCATCACCTTTTCCGCCCGGCCCGCCGCGACCTTGCGGATCACGGCGCGCAAGGTGTCGATATCCTCGGGGTCAAAGGGCAAGGCGGCCATGGGCCCGCCATCCTCCACCCCCAGCGCCAGCCGCGCGGCCCGGTTGCACGCGGCCAGGCGCGGCCCGCCATCCGCGACAAAGGCCGCCAGCCGCGGCACCTGATCCAGCACTGAACGATAGCCGCCATCGGCCCGCGCCGGTTGGTAACGGTCCAGGAACAGCCCCGCACGGTCCAGATGCGGCGCAAGGTCGGGGTCGTCCAACTCACGGTCCGGGGCGCGCAACGGGGCGGCACGCCCTTCCCACAGGTCCAGCAGTTCCTCCAGCCTCACCGGGTCCAGCGCCACATCATAGATGCGGTCGACGATTTCGGCCTTGTGTTCGCGCACGGCAAAAACCGCAGCGGCGGGGGGGGGATCCTCGGGCACGGGCATAATCTGTATCACACTTTAACAATTGATTCGGGCCGACAGACCCATATCAAGCTTGCGCTTTTTCGTGCCGCTGCGGCAACCCGCCTTTCGCTGCGCCGCGCGCCGCTTTAACGTGCGCCCATCCGCGCAACAGGGAGAGACGCGAATGGTGACGATCTACGGATGCCTCCGGTCACGGGCCACCCGGCCCATCTGGCTGATGTACGAAGCCGGGGCCGAATTCCGGCATGTTCCGGTGATCCAGTCCTACCGCCTCCCCGACCCCGCCGCCGCCGATGCGCCATTCCACACCGCCTCGCCCGGCTTTCTGGCCGTGAACCCCCAAGGCCAGATCCCCGCCATGCAGGACGGCGATCTGGTGCTGACCGAATCGCTGGGCATCACGCTCTACCTTGCACGCAAGCTGGGCGGAGACCTTGGCCCGCGTGACGCCGCCGAAGACGCGCTGGCGGTGCAATGGGCGCTGGTCGGCGCCACCGCCGTCGAAACCCCCGCCATCGACATCCTGTCCACCCACAGCAAGGGCCTTGCCGGCACCGAGGACGGCGCGCGCACCATCGCCGCCGCGCAGGCCGCCCTCGTGCGGCCCTTCACCCGCCTCGAAGCCCACCTTCAGGGCCGCGACTGGATGATGGGCGACCGCTTCACCGTGGCCGACATCGTGCTGGCCGAATGCGTGCGCTACACCACCGCACAGGCCGACACGCTCGACCCCTATCCGGCGCTCAAGGCATGGCTCGCCCGCTGTCAGGCCCGCCCGGCGTTCCAGCACATGTGGGCACAGCGCACCGCCGAACCGATGTGATCGGCCAAGGGGGGGCAGGTGCCTTGCGCCCCCGCCCCCCCGATGGTCTATTGCCCGCCCGAACCCCGCCAGCCAGAATCGAGCCCCCATGTCCGACCTGCTTCCCACCGGCCCCGAAACCTATGACGCCTCCTCCATCGAGGTGCTCGAAGGGCTCGAGGCCGTGCGCAAGCGCCCCGGCATGTATATCGGCGGCACCGACGAACGCGCGCTGCATCATATGGTGGCCGAAATCCTCGACAACTCGATGGACGAGGCCGTGGCCGGCCACGCCACCCGGATCGAGCTGGAGCTTCACGCCGACTATTCCGTGACCGTGCGCGACAACGGCCGCGGCATCCCGGTGGACCCGCACCCGAAATTCCCCGGCAAATCCGCGCTCGAGGTCATTCTGTGCACCCTCCACGCGGGCGGCAAGTTCTCGAACAAGGCCTATTCCACCTCGGGCGGCCTCAACGGCGTCGGCTCCTCGGTGGTGAACGCGCTTTCCGACCATCTGCGCGTCGAAGTCGCGCGCAACCGCGAACTCCACGCCCAGGAATTCAGCCGCGGCAAACCCCAAGGCCCGCTGGTCAAGGTTGGCCCCGCCCCCAACCGGCGCGGCACCGCGCTGACCTTCCACGCCGACCCCGAAATCTTCGGCAGCCAGCGCATGAAACCCGCGCGGCTTTACAAGATGGCGCGCTCCAAGGCGTATCTGTTCTCGGGCGTTGAAATCCGCTGGAAATCCGCCATCGAAGATGGCGAAACCCCGGCCGAGGCCACCTTTCACTATCCCGGCGGCCTCGCGCAGTATCTGGGCGATACGCTGGACAAGGTGATGACCTATGCCGACCGGCCCTTTGCAGGCAAGGTCGGCTTTCAGGAAAAATACGGCGTTCCCGGCAGCGTGGAATGGGCCATCAACTGGACCCCGCTGCGCGACGGCTTCCTGCAATCCTACACCAACACCGTCCCCACCCCCGAAGGCGGCACGCACGAGGCGGGGTTCTGGGCCGCCATCACCAAGGGCATCCGCGCCTATGGCGAACTGTCCAAGAACCGCAAGGCCGACCTCATCACCCGCGATGACGTGATGTCGGGCGGCTGCGCGCTTCTTTCAATCTTCATCCGCGAACCCAGCTTTGTCGGCCAGACCAAGGACCGGCTGTCGACCGAGGAAGCCGCGAAATGGGTCGAAGGCGCAGTGCGCGACCATTTCGACAACTGGTTGGCCGGTGACCCGAAATCCGCGGGCGCGATCATGGATTTTCTGGTGCTGCGCGCCGAGGAACGCCTGCGCCGCCGTGCCGAAAAGGAAACCGCCCGCAAGACCGCGACCAAGAAACTGCGCCTGCCCGGCAAGCTGGTGGATTGCTCAGCCACCAACCGCGAAGGCACCGAACTTTTCATCGTCGAAGGGGATTCGGCCGGCGGCTCGGCCAAGATGGCCCGCGAACGCACCCGTCAGGCGTTGCTGCCGCTGCGCGGCAAAATCCTCAACGTGCTGGGCGCCGCAGGCGGCAAGATGGGGGGCAATCAGGAAATCAGCGATCTGTGCCAGGCGCTTGGCGTGCAGATGGGGTCCAAGTTCAACGTCGAGGACCTGCGCTATGACAAGGTCATCATCATGACCGACGCCGATGTCGACGGCGCGCATATCGCCTCGTTGCTGATGACCTTCTTCTTCACCCAGATGCGCCCGATGATCGACAAGGGCCACCTCTACCTTGCCTGTCCGCCGCTCTTTCGCCTGACCCAGGGCGCCAAGCGGGTCTATTGCGTGGACGAGGCCGAAAAGGACGAATGGCTCGCCCGTGGCCTTGGCGGCAAAGGCAAGATCGACGTGTCGCGCTTCAAGGGTCTGGGCGAAATGGACGCCAAGGACCTGAAAGACACCACCATGAACCCCGCAACCCGTAAACTGATCCGCGTCAGCATCGACGACGACATTCCCGGCGAAACCGGCGATCTGGTCGAACGGCTGATGGGGAAGAAGCCCGAACTGCGGTTCCAGTACATTCAGGAGAATGCGCGGTTTGTCGAGGATGTGGATGTTTGAGGGAATACCTTGGAGACGATAGGCCCCATTTCCACCCCCGTAGGAAGACGGATAGGTAATGCGATTGTTCATCACAAAAATGGTGACTTTGAAAGCGCATTACTGCAACTATTTCCTGCAGTTAATCGAACGGCAACAAGGAGATTCCCGAAAAAAGGAGATGGATATAAGATTAAAACTTTCATATCTCAAGAAGAAGCCGTCATTACTTTCTTGGCTACCGGAAGTATATGGATTGGATCCTCTTTCGACGGAATGACGTTGCCTGAGTTGATTTATAAATATGGGCGAAATGCAATGGTTCACGATGGGGAGATGGACCATCGGCTGAAGTTTCACAGGTCACATACAAGTATTTTTGGTTTTACCTCTGTTTTAAGCGACTCATTCATTTTCGGATTACTGATGTCTGTCATCTTGGCTGAAGAGAACCGACTTGAAATCTCTCCTGATAACCATGCTTTGCAGCTGTTGGGAAGGTCGTATTATATAAATACGCTTTGGGGGGCGCGGTCGTTTTTCGTAGAATTAGTAAGAGATAAATACGGGGATAGCTCGTTGTTCCTGTAAATAACCCTACTCGAAGAACCTTATCACTTCGTTAATTCGCGCCCGTAACCCCTTGATTTTACAAACACCGCACCGTGTCCCTCGAAGGGACACGGGCGGGCTAGACCCGCCGCCCCCACAGATCATAGTCCCCGGCCTCGTCCACCTCCACCGCGACGATGTCGCCGGGGGCGAGCCCGTCAAATCCTTCGTCGATGAACAGGTTGCCGTCAATTTCCGGCGCATCCCCCATGGTGCGGCAGGTCGCGCCCTCGTCATCGACCTCGTCCACGATCACCTGCATCACCCGGCCCACCTTGGCCGCCAGCTTTGCCTCGGAAATCGCCTGGGCCTTTTCCATGAACCGCGCGAACCGCTCGGCCTTGACCTCATCGGCCACATGGTCGGGCAGGGCGTTGCTGCGCGCTCCGGCGACGTTTTCGTACTGAAAGCACCCGACCCGGTCCAGCTGCGCCTCGTCCAGCCAGTCCAGCAGGGTCTGGAACTCGGCCTCCGTCTCGCCGGGGTAGCCGACGATGAAGGTTGACCGCAGCACGATCTCCGGGCAGTCGCGCCGCCACGCCGCAATCTCATCGAGGGTCCGCGCCGCCGCCGCAGGCCGCGCCATGCGGCGCAGGACCTCGGGGTGGGCGTGCTGGAACGGGATGTCCAGATAGGGCAGCACCAGCCCCTCGGCCATCAGCGGCACCAGATCGCGGACATGCGGGTAAGGGTAGACGTAATGCAGCCGCACCCACGCCCCAAGCGACCCCAGATCGCGCGCAAGGTCGGTGATATGCGCCCGGTGGCCCCGTTCGGTGGCGTGCTTCAGATCAACCCCGTAGGCCGAGGTGTCCTGCGAAATCACCAGCAACTCGCGCACCCCCGCCGCCACCAGCCGCTCGGCCTCCTTCGCCACGGCATAGGCAGGCCGCGACACCAGCCGCCCCCGCATGTCGGGGATGATGCAGAACTTGCACTTGTGGTTGCAGCCCTCGGAAATCTTGAGATAACTGTAATGGCGCGGCGTCAGGCTGACCCCGGTGGCGGGCAGCAGATCGACAAACGGGTCAGGCTTGGGCGGCACCACGCGGTGCACGGCGTCCAGCACCTGTTCGTACTGGTGCGGCCCCGTCACCGCCATCACCTTCGGATGCGCCCCGGTGATGTAGTCCGGCTCCGCCCCCAGACAGCCCGTGACGATCACCCGGCCATTCTCGCGCAGCGCCTCGCCGATCGCGTCCAGACTTTCGGCCTTGGCACTGTCGAGGAACCCGCAGGTGTTCACGATCACCGCTTCCGCGCCCTTGTAATCGGCGGAAATCGCATAGCCCTCGGCGCGCAGCCGGGTCAGGATCCGCTCGCTGTCCACCAGCGCCTTCGGGCAGCCAAGGCTGACCATCCCGATGGTCGGCTGGCCGGGGCGGGCAGGCTCGCCAAAGCGCGGGGCAGGGGCAAGATCGGGGCGGAGGTTGGGGGGGTTCTGGCTCATCCGCGCCATATAGCCTTGCGCGGCCCGCGCGAAAAGGGGTCAGCGCCCGAACCACATCCGCGCCATGATCCCGTCGCCCTTGACCCCGGCATGCCAGAACGCTGCCAGCACATGCACGCCAACCAGCACCCCCAGGACCGTGGCCAGCACGCCGTGTACCATCCGCGGCGCAAAAAGCTGGAAGGACTCGGGCAAGGGCGCGCTGCCGAACACCATCCCCGGCAACCCGCTGGCCACCGCCAGCGCGCCCCCCGACGCGGCCATCCCGATGGTCACGACATAAAGCCCCAGATGCACCGCCCGCGCCGCCGCCACCTGCCAGCCGGGTCCCGCAACCGGCGCCGGCACCCCCTTTCGCGCCCGCACCACCAACCGCACCAGCATCGCCACCAGAATCAGCCCGCCCACAATCATATGCATCCGCAAGGTCGCCACCTTGCCGGGGTCGGTGTTGGGAACATCGGCCATGTTGAACGTCCCGCCGAGCAAAGCCCCCACCACCAGAAACGCGGCCAACCAGTGCAGCACGACCAGAACGGGCGGATAACGGCGCGGCATCTGAACCTCCGGGGCGACACTGCCCGCACCATGCCAGCACCACGCCCCTGCGTCCACTGCCGGTTTCTCGCGCACTTTCTGGTTTCGCTCTGACCCAAATATCCCGGGGGAGTCCGGCCCCGAGGGGGCCGGACGGGGGCAGCGCCCCCGCCCGCTGGCGGGCCCGGACGCCACGGGGCCGCACGCGCGCAACGGCGCCGTCGGGGGTCCGGGGGGCGTCCCCCGGCCTTGGGACGGGCTCAGCCGGTAAAGACCGGGGCGCGGCCTGCCATGCCGGCCATCACCGCCTCGATCTGGTTGGCGCTGCCAATCAGGTCGGCCTGCAACTCCGCCTCGCGCCGCAGGCCGGGTCCGGGGGGGAGGGTCCAGCAGTCGTCCACCAACCGCTTGCCCGCGCGCAGCACGTCGGGCGATTGGGCCGCGAAGCGCGCGGCCATCGCGCGCGCCTCGGCCAGCGGGTCGGCCGCAAGGCGGGTCACCAGCCCCAGGGCCAAGGCCTCGGGCGCCTCCACCACGCGGGCTGACAGGATCAACTCTTTCGCCAGATCGGCGCGCATCAACCGGGGCAGGGTCTGCGTGATCCCCATGTCAGGGATCAGCCCCCAGCGCGCTTCCATCACCGAGAACCGCGCATCCGGCGCCGCGATGCGAAAATCCGCCCCCAGTGCAAGTTGCAACCCCGCGCCAAAACATACGCCCTGCACGGCGGCAATCACCGGCACGTCCAGTTCGGCCCAGACGGTGCAGGGGCGTTGGAACCTGTTGGCCTCGCCCGTCGGTGGGGCCAGCATTTCGGCTTTCACCGCCGCAATCCGCCCGGCCATGCCCATGAATTCCGCGGTGTCGATGCCGGCACAAAACGCCGCGCCCGCCCCGTGCAGGATGATGGCGCGCAGCCCTTCGGCGCCCTTGAGCGCCTCGCCTGCCGCCACCAGCGCCGCAAAAAGGCCCATGTCGAGCGCGTTGCGTTTGTCGGGGCGGTCCAGCATCACCTCGGCCACGGGGCCGTTGCGGGTCACGGTCAGTCGCTGGTCCATCATCGCCCTCCATAGTGCCGCTATCCCGCCACGCTGCCGCAGCCCGGCGGGGCCTGTCCAGCGCGACGTGGCGGCAGGCTGCGGGTCGTGGCGTCACGTCCCGCGCGGTTTGGCGCGCAGGGTCGGGTCGGCCTGCAACGGGTCTTCGGGCCAGGGGTGGCGCGGGTAGCGTCCTCGCATATCCTTGCGCACGTCGCCGTAACTGCCGCGCCAGAAGCCGGGCAGGTCCGAGGTGACGGCAACCGGCTTGCCGCCCGGTGACACCAGCACCAGCCGTAGGGGCATGCGGTCGGGCCCGACGCAAGGGTGGGTCGCCTGCCCGAACAGTTCCTGCAGCCGCACCTCAACCTGCGGTGCCTCGCCGTCATAGTCGATGGGAACGCGGCGGCCGAGCGGTGTGGTGAAATGCGACGGATAGAGCGACTCCAGCCGCTGCACCGCATCCCAGCCAAGCCAGAGCTTCAGCGGTTCGGCCAGATCGAGTGCGCGCAGGTCTGCGCGGGTGCGGGCCTTGGTCAGCGCGGGCAGCAACCAGTCGTCGGCCCCGGCCAGCAGGCTGGCATCGTCCACCGGGGGGATGTCGGCACCGCCATCGCGGGCGGCTTGCGCGCGGGCACGCAGGCGCGCGGCAGCGCCGGTGAAGGGCAGGCCGTTTCCTTGGCGCACCTCGTCGCGAAGCCCCTCCAGCGCGGCGCGCGCCAAGGCTTCGGGCGGCGGGTCGGGCCAGATGCGGTCATCCAGCACCAGCGCGCCCAACCGTTCCTGCCGCCGCGCAAGGGTGCGGCCCTCGCGGCGCGACCAGTCGCAGACATCGATCCACCCGATGCGCGGGCCATAAAGCGCGCGCAGGTCGGCCTCAGTGATCGGCACCGCCTGCCGGATGCCCGCCTCGCGCGCATCGCCATCAAGATCGGTCGCCACGATCAGCCGCGCCCCGGCAAGCGGCGTGCCCGGCGCCATCACCGCCCCCTTGCCCCCGGACAGCACCCAACGCGGCGCATCGCCCTTGCGCCGCAGTCCGATACGGTCGGGAAAGGCGAGCGCCGCCATCGCACCGGGGCTGATCGGCGTGCGCCGGTCCACCATGCGGGCCAGCCGGCGGGCTTCGGCGCGGATGCGCTCGGCGGTGTCGCGCTGAATCGGCCAAGGGTGGCGGTCTTCGTAGCTGCGCGGGTTTTCAAGGGCTTGCAGACGCAAGGTCAGGTCTGGTGGCGCGCCTTTCAGCACATCGCGGTCCGACACCAGCGCCGCAAGGGTTGCGGCATCCGAGCCCGCCACAAGCAGCATATGCGCCAGACGCGGATGCACCGGCAGCGCCGCCATCGCGCGGCCATGGGCCGTGATGCGACCGCCGTCCAGCGCGCCCAGACCTTCCAGCAGCGTGCGCGCCTCGGCCAGCGCACCGGCAGGGGGCGGGGTCAGAAAGGCCAGCCCTTCGCCGCCGCCCCAGACCGCGAGTTCCAGCGCAAGCCCAGC
>JAUXPG010000110.1 GCA_030683915.1 Gemmobacter sp. | reverse complement strand
CTTGCCGGGCGGGTGTGCCATCGGTGCGCGCCCGGTGGACCTGCATCTCAAGGCGCTGGAGGCGATGGGCGCCGAAATGGATCTGCGCGACGGTTATGTGCATGCAACCGCGCCCATTGGCGGTCTGCGCGGCGCGGTGATCGAATTTCCCTTCGTGTCGGTCGGCGCGACGGAAAACGCGCTGATGGCGGCCACGCTGGCGCGCGGCACGACGGAAATCCGCAACGCGGCCCGCGAACCCGAGATCGTCGATCTGGCACACTGCCTGCGGCGGATGGGGGCGCGGATCGAAGGCGAGGGAACATCGACCATCACGGTCGAAGGTGTCACCGAACTGTCGGGTGCCACGCATCCGGTGGTGACCGACCGGATCGAACTGGGCACCTACATGCTGGCCCCCGCGATCTGCGGCGGGAGTGTCGAATGCCTTGGCGGGCGGCTGGATCTGGTCGCGGCCTTTGCCGAAAAGCTGGACGCCGCAGGCGTATCGGTCGAGGAAACGCCGCGCGGCCTGCGCGTCAGCCGTAGGGGCGGGCGGGTCAAGGCGGTGAATGTGGTGACCGAACCCTTCCCCGGCTTTCCCACCGACCTGCAGGCGCAGTTCATGGCGCTGATGTGCACCGCCGACGGGGTGTCGGTGCTGGAAGAACGTATCTTTGAAAACAGGTTCATGCACGCGCCGGAACTGATGCGGATGGGCGCGCGGATCGACGTGCACGGCGGCACGGCGCGGGTGACAGGGGTGGACCGCCTGCGTGGTGCGCCGGTGATGGCCACCGACCTGCGCGCCAGCGTGTCGCTGATCCTCGCCGGGCTGGCCGCGCAAGGCGAGACGCTGGTCAAGCGCGTCTATCACCTTGACCGGGGCTATGAGCGGGTCGAGGAAAAACTGGGCGCCTGTGGCGCAGTGATCGAACGGGTCAGCGAATGACAGATGCGCGCTTTGAAGATGGCGCCGAACGCCCGCTGCGGCTGATCGCGCGCGATGCCGAAGAACTGCCGGTGATGTCGGCGCTGCTGCAAGACGCGGTGTTCACTGCCGCCGATGTGCGCTGGTCGCGCAAGCGGCGGCGGGTGGATATTCTGGTCAACCGCTTTCGCTGGGAAGACCGGGTGGCGGCGGAACGGGCGGGCCGCCCTTACGAGCGCGTGCGCGCGGTGCTGACGGTGCAGGACGTAACGACGCTCGCCACCCAAGGCGTGCGCCCCGGCGACAAGGACAGCGTGCTGTCCGCGTTGGCGCTGGAATTCACCCCCGGTGCAGACGGCACCGGCGTGCTGGTGCTGGTTCTGGCCGGAGACGGCGCGCTGCGGCTGGATGTCGAATGCGTGGACGTCATGCTGTCGGACGTGACGCGGCCCTACCGCGCGCCCTCGGGCAAGGTGCCATCGCACCCCGAAGGCTGAGGGGTCTGGTTTCGGCCCCTGCCGGTGCTTATGTTCAAGGTGCCGGACCGGGGATCCCCCGCCCTCCGGGGCGTATCGCGACAGGATGAAGGGCGGCGGGGTTCCGCACGTGCAGGGCGTCGATGGGTGTTACCGAACTGGCGCAGGATCTGGCGCATGAGGTCGAAACCCGGCTGTCGGCGGTGTCGGGCGCGTTGTTCGATCCGGTAATCCGGCTTGGCGTCACCGGCCTTGCGCGGGCGGGCAAGACGGTATTCATCACCTCGCTTGTGTCCAACCTCCTGGACCGCGACCGCATGGTGCAGATGCGCGCCGCCGCCGAAGGCCGGATCGAGGCGGTGTGGTTGCAGCCGCAGCCCGACGTGACCGTGCCCCGCTTTGATTACGAAGGCCACCGGGCGGCCTTGGCGGGCCCTGCGCCGCACTGGCCGGAATCGACGCGCGCGGTGTCAGAGTTGCGGCTGTCGTTCCGCCTGCGCCCGTCGGGGTTTCTTGGCATCACCGGCGCCCGGCGCGTGCATCTGGACATCATCGATTATCCGGGCGAATGGCTGCTCGATCTCGCCCTGATGGACCTGTCGTATCAGGCGTGGGCCGATGGCGTGCTTGACCGCGTGGCACCGCGGGCCGAGGCCGTGGCGTATCTGGCCGGGTTGCAGGGGCTGGCCGATGCGGGGTGGGAGGAGCCGTTGGCGCGGCGGTTGGCTGACGGCTGGCGCGATGTGCTGGCCGCGTTGCGCCGCGCCGGGTTGTCGGATGTGACACCGGGGCGGTTCCTGATGCCCGGCGAATTGGAGGGCACCCCCGCCCTGACCTTCGCCCCCATGCGGCGACCCGAGGCGCCGGTGCGCGGCGGTCTGTGGCGCGAGATGGAGCGCCGGTTTGAGGCCTACAAGACCCGCGTCGTGCGCCCGTTCTTTCGGGACCACTTTGCCCGCATCGACCGTCAGGTGGTGCTGGTTGACGCGCTCGAGGCAATTCATTCCGGCCCCGCGGCACTGGAGGACATGCGACGCGCGATGGCCGGGGTGCTGTCGGCGTTTCGGCCGGGCCGGGGCGGCATGCTGCCCGAACTTCTGCGCGGCAAACGGGTGGAACGCATCCTGTTCGCCGCCACCCGAGCCGACCATCTGCATCATTCCCAGCATCCCAAGCTGGCCGCCATCCTGTCGGCCATGCTGCGCGAGGCGCGGGACCGGGCCGATTTTGCCGGGGCCGGAACCTCAGCGATGGCCATCGCCGCGCTGCGTGCCACCACCGAGGTCACCTTGCAGCGCGACGGGCGCAACATCGACGCGGTGCAAGGGGTGCTGATGTCCACCGGGCGCCCGGCTGCGATGTTCGCGGGCGACCTGCCGTCTGATCCCTCGCGCCTGCTGGATACGGCCCGCGGTGGTGCCGCGGGGTGGCTGGGCGGGGATTACGCCGTGATGCGCTTTGCCCCAGCTCCGCTGGATCTGGCCCCCGGACAGGGCCTGCCGCATATCCGGCTGGACCGCGCCGCAGAATTCCTGCTGGGCGACCGGCTGTAGCAGACGGGCGGTCAGCCCGCCGCGATACCGTGGCGGCCTGCAAGGTCGCAAAAGAACTGCCAAGCCACCCGGCCCGACCGCGCGCCGCGCGTCGCCTGCCATTCAATCGCTTCGGCGCGCAGTTGATCTTCGCCGATCGACAGGCCGTGCGCCGCGCAATAGCCGCGGATCATGTCGAGATACTGATCCTGATCGCAGGGATGAAAGCCCAGCCACAGGCCGAACCTGTCGGACAGCGACACCTTTTCCTCGACCGCCTCGGAGGGGTTGATGGCGCTGGACCGTTCGTTTTCGATCATGTCGCGCGGCATCAGGTGGCGGCGGTTCGACGTGGCATAGAAGATCACGTTCTCGGGGCGCCCTTCGATGCCGCCGTCCAACACGGCTTTCAGTGCCTTGTAATGCTGATCATCATGCGAAAACGACAGATCATCGCAGAACAGCAGGAACCTGTGCGCCGGGGCCGCACGCAGATGGGTCAGCAGGCGCCCGATGGTCGGCAGGTCCTCGCGGCTCAGTTCCACCAGCTTGAGGTCCGGGTGATCGGCGGCGATGGCTGCATGCACCGCTTTGACAAGGCTGGATTTTCCCATGCCGCGCGCGCCCCACAGCAGCGCGTTGTTGGCCGCAAAGCCCTGGGCGAACTGGCGGGTGTTGGTGATCAGCGTGTCACGCGCGCGGTTCACGCCGACCAGAAGCCCGATATCCACACGCGACACACGCGCCACCGGCACCAGCCGGTCCGGCGAGGCGTGCCACAAGAACGCCTGCGCGGCGGTAAAATCCGGGGCGGGCATCGGCGCGGGCGCAAGGCGCTCCAGCGCCTCGGCTATCCGGGTCAGCGCGTCGGGGGTCACGGTTTGGCGGCTCCGTCCGGTGTTTCGTCTTCGTCCTCGACCCAAAGGCCCTGCGCGCGCAGATCGGCCTCGCGCTTGCGCTCGATGCGCCGGATCTGCAGGATCGACACTTCGTACAGCGGATAAACCGCTCCGAACAGGATCAATTGGCTGATCACATCGGGCGGCGTGACCAGCGCGGCGACCAGCAGGATCACGACGATGGCATATTTCCGCACCGACCCCAAACCCGCCGAAGACGCGAGCCCGGCCTTACCCATCAGCGTCAGCAACACCGGCAACTGAAAGCAAAGCCCGAACGCGATGATCAGCTTGAGCGAAATGTCCAGCGTCTCGTTCACCTTGCCCTGAAACACGATGCCGATGCCGTCCGAGGTGGCGACAGTGGCCGGGTCGGGCAGCGGGGTGTCAGCCGGCGCGTCCACAAGCGCGGGGACCAACGCCGACAGGATCGACGACGCATCGGCGAACCCAAGGAAGAAGTTCATCGCCAGTGGGGTCACGATGTAATGCGCGAACACCGCCCCCAGAAAGAACAGCACCGGCGACGCGATCAGAAACGGCAAGAACGCCTGCTTTTCGGTGCGGTAAAGGCCGGGGGCGACAAAACGCCACAACTGGTAGCCGATCACCGGGAACGACAACGCCAGACCGCCCACCATCGAGATGTGCACCAGCACGAAGAAGTATTCCTGCGGCGCGGTATACTGCATCACCGGGTTGGGGTTGCCCAGCGCCCGCATCGCGTTTTCGATCGGTTGCAGCAGGAACCGCAAGACCGGATCGGCCACGACAAAGCACAGAACCATCGCCACGATGAAGGAACTGACCGCCCAGATCAGCCGGGTGCGAAGCTCTGCCAGATGTTCGATCAGCGGCGCAGAGCTGTTGTCGATTTCGTCTTCGCTCATGCTCCGGCTCCGGGTTCGCCGTCACGGGGTTCGGCACTGCGTGCAGCGCGCAAGGCGGCGGCAGCTTCGGCGCGCGCCTCGGCCTGTGCGGCGCGCGACTCGGCCAATGCCTGCGTGGCGGGGCCAAGCGCCGGGGCGGTGGGCGCGGTTTCCACCGCGGCGGCGGGTGTCGCAGCAGCAGCGGCAGTGGCCGCTGTGGCAGTCGTCGCCGTCGTGGTGGGCCGGGGGTTGCGCTTGGGGTCCCAGGCCTCGAATTTTGCGGCGGCATCCTTGAGCGCATCAAGCCCCATCGCCTTGGGGTCGGTCGCCTTGCGCAGGTCGCTCGCCACATCCTTGACGCCGGTCGCATCGGCGGCCGAATCCATCGCGCGGCTGAATTCGCGCGCCATGCCGCGCGCTTTGGCGGTGAACCGGCCCAGCGTGCGGAACATCACCGGCAGGTCCTTGGGCCCGACGATGATCAGCGCCACGATGCCGATGATCAAAAGCTCGGACATCCCGAGGTCGAACATGGGTCAACTCCCTTGGGTGGTCCTGACGTGCGGCGCGGTGATCAGGCCTTGTCTTTGGACTGGGCCGGTTCCGGCGTCACGTCGCGGGCGGCATCGGCCGACTTTTCCAGTTCGGCGGTCTCGTCCTTGACGCCGCGCTTGAAGGCGGTGATGCCTTTGCCCACTTCGCCCATCAGGGCGCTGATCTTGCCGCGACCGAACAGCACCAGCACGATGACGGCGATAAGCAAAAGGCCCGGCAGGCCGATATTGTTGAGCATGGTTCGCACTCCTGGCATGGCCCTTGCGGGCCGCATGATCCTTATGAAGACTTATGCCCTGAACCGCCCGACCGAAAGGCCACGACCGGCGCCTTGGCCTGTCAGCACGCAGATACCTGACAGCTATATGTCAGTTGCCCCGGCGGCGGGCAAGCCGGGAAACATCGGCCAAGCCCCGGTCAGGCCGCGCGCAGCAGATGTTCCAGCGAGGCATTGTCCGTCACCAGATCGGCCAGAGTCACCTGATCCAACCGGGCATAGAAGGCATCCAGCGCCTCGGCCAGAACACAGCGCAGCCGACAACAACCGCGCAGCGGGCAATCCCCGATGCCCGCCTGACATTCGGTCAGCGGCACACCGGCCTCGAGCGCGCGGAACACCTGCCCGACGGTGATCTCGGCCATCGGGCGGCCAAGGGTCAGCCCGCCCGAGCGGCCCCGCAAGGTGGACAGGAACCCCTGCTGCCCCAGCGCATGCACCACCTGCGCCAGATGGTTTTCCGAGACCTTGCACGCTTCGGCGATGTCGTGCTTTCGCACGATCCGCCCCGGATTGACGGCACAATACATCAGCGCCCGCAGGGCTAGGCTGGTCCGGATCGTCACGCGCATGGTGGGCCTCCTGGTGCCGCCGTCATGCGGCTTTTTGTTAAACCTGCGTCACACTGCCATCAATTCCGCCCCCCCGGTTTGACTTGCATCAAGGTGCGACCTGCAAAACACATGCAATAGGTCGAATATGACAGGAGGAAGCGCATGACCACGATCTTGACAGGCGCCGCATCGCGCCGAGGTTTTCTGGGGCTGGCGGCAGGGGGCCTTGCCACGTTGGGTGCAGCGGCCCCTGCCCGCACCGCCCCGATCCGCACCAACGCCCGCATCGTGATCCTTGGCGCGGGCGCGGGCGGCACGGCCTTTGCCAACCGCATGGTCCGCCGTCTGGACGGCGCCAGCGTCACCATTATCGACGGGCGCAAGGACCACTGGTATCAACCCGGCTTCACGCTGATCGCCGCCGGGCTGAAACCAGCAGGCTATTCGGTGACCAAGACCACCGACTGGCTGCCGCGCGGTGCGACGCTGATCGCCGAACATGCCGCCGCCATCGACCCGGTGGGCAAATCCGTCACCACCACAGGCGGGCAAAAGGTGGCGTATGATTTCTTGATCGTGGCAACCGGCCTGACGCTGGACTGGGGCGCGGTCGAGGGCTTTTCGACCGACATGATCGGGCAGAACGGCATTGGCGCGCATTACTACGGCCCCGAAGCCGCCGCCGCCACCTTCCGCGAGATGGACGCCTTTGTATCGCGCGGCGGTCAGGCGCTGATCGGGCGCCCGGCGACCGAGATGAAATGCGCCGGCGCCCCGCTGAAACTGGCCTTCCTGCTGGAGGACATGGCGACCCGCAAGGGCAACCGCAAGAACGTGTCCATCACCTACACGGCGCAGAACAAGGCGCTGTTCGGTGTGCCGATCGTGTCGGAAAAGGTGCGGATGCTGTTTGGTTCGCGCGGCATCGGCGTGGCCTATGAACATGTGCTGAAATCCATCGACGCCGGACGCAAGGTGGCCACCTATGCCACACCCGAGGGCGACAAAGAACTTGGCTATGATTTCATCAACGTGATTCCGCCGCAGCGCGCGCCGCAAGTCGTGTGCGAAGCCGGGTTGTCGTGGGCCGACAAATGGGTGGACGAAGGGTGGATGGAGGTCGACATGAAGACCCTGCGCCACCTGCGCTTTCCCGACATCTTCGCCATCGGCGATGTGGCGGGTGTGCCCAAGGGCAAGACGGCGGCTTCGGTCAAATGGCACCAGCCGGTCGTCGAAAACCACCTGATCGCCCAGATACAAGGCAAGGAGGGCACCGAGGCCTTCACCGGCTACACCTCGTGCCCGCTGATCACGCGGGTGGGCCGGGCAATGCTGATCGAATTTGACTACAACAACAACCTGGTCCCCAGCTTCCCCGGCATCATCCCTCCGCTCGAGGAGCTGTGGATCTCGTGGCTGATGAAGGAGGTGGCGCTCAAGGCCACCTATAACGCCATGCTGCGCGGCGACGCCTAAGGAGTGACCCGAGATGAAAGACCTGACGCTTCAGACCCTGCTTGCGGTCTTCGAGGAAATGTTCGGCCCCACGCTGTTCTGGACGATGATGGCGCTGGCGGGCCTTGTGACGCTGGCCTATCTGATCGTGCTGGTGCGCGACCGCGCGGTCA
Organism: Gemmobacter sp.; assembly: GCA_030683915.1. GTDB lineage: Bacteria > Pseudomonadota > Alphaproteobacteria > Rhodobacterales > Rhodobacteraceae > Wagnerdoeblera. Next base: position 201 of record JAUXPG010000110.1, on the reverse strand, counting down.
GTTGGCGCAAGTTCCTGCTGGCGCAGCTTTCCATGCCGGTCGGCGCGGTGGCGGCAGTGGCCTTCGTGTTCTGGATCACCCGGTCCGGGCTTGGCGACATCGGCGGCGCCATCGACCTCATTATGGTGCTGGGCATCGCGGCGGCGGGTGCGGTGGGCTTTGCCATTCTGGTCTATACCGTGCAGTCGCTGCTGCAACGAC
>JAUXPG010000096.1 GCA_030683915.1 Gemmobacter sp. | reverse complement strand
ACTTGATCTTGGCATACCAGTCCTTGACGACCGGCTGGCGGTCCCAGTCCACATCCGAGGCATAATCCAGACAGCTCAGATGTGCGGCGGCGGCAAAATCGGCCAACGTCATCTGGTCCCCTGCAAGCCACCGGCGCTGATCCAGCAACCACGCCATGTAATCAAGATGATACTTGATCCGGCTCGCGCCTTCGCGGATGGCCTTGCCGTCGGGATAGCCCGACTTGGTGACCTTCTTGATCAGCCGTTCATAAAGCAGGTTGGTCGTCACCTCGCGGTGGAATTTGTCGTCGAACCACGCGCAAAGCCGCCGCACCTCGTAGCGTTTCAGCGGGTCGCGCGGGATAAGCGCCGGGTCCGGCACGGTTTCGTCCAGATATTCGCAGATCGCCTGACTTTCGCTCAGCACCCGTTCGCCCAGCCGCAGCACCGGAACCTTGCCCGCCGGATTGCGGCGCAGAAAGTCGGGGCCCTGTTCCCAATAGCGTTCCTCGACCAGTTCAACCTCGATGCGCTTTTCCGCCAGCGTCAGGCGAACCTTGCGGCAGAACGGGGACAAGGCGAAATGAAACAGTCGGTTCATGGGCTCCGGGGTCCTGCAAAGGCCGCGTCTTCCTTGCACCCGCGCGCGGCAGAATTCAACCCGCCCTGCACGTCAGCCCCCCTCGAAACAGGCGGCGCGACCGTCGCGCAGGATGGTTTCCGCACCATCGGCGATGCGCGCGGTGCGGCGGCGCTGTGCCTCGGTCGGGCGGGCGGCGCTGCGGCCCTTGGGGTTGGGCAGAACCATCGCCAACCGGGCCGCCTGCACCGCGCTCAGCGCCTCGGGGCCGACCTTGAAATAATGTTCGGCCGCGGCCTTCACCCCGAACACACCTTCGTCGAATTCGGCGACGTTCAGATATACCTCAAGGATGCGACGCTTGGACCAGAAGGTTTCGACCACCGGGGTCAACAGCGCCTCGGCGGCTTTGCGCACCCAGGTGCGGTCGTGCCAAAGAAACACGTTCTTGACCACCTGCTGCGTGATGGTCGAGGCGCCCCGTGTGCCGCCCTGATCCAGCGCCTGCCGGATCGCACCCATGTCAAACCCCCAGTGCAGGCAATAGTTGGCATCTTCCGCCGCCACCACCGACCGCGCCATCACCGGGGCGATGCCGTCCCACGCCACCCATGCGTGCGAAATGCCACCCAGACGGTGCGCCTCGGCCCGCATGTAAACCCCGCGCGGCGGGTTCACCACAGCCAGCAGCGCCACCCAAGCCAGCACGGCCAGCACCCCCACCGCCAGCCCGCGCACCATCCAACGCAGCACCCGCCGCCAGCGCGGACGCGGCGGCGCAGGCGGGGCGTCCTCGGCGGCCTTGCGGCTGCGGGGTTTCTTCGGGGTATCCTTCGTGGCCATGGCCAACATCCAGACCACGACCTTGCACGGGGCGTCAAGCGCCGATCAGCCGCGCACCAGCCCTTCGTCCACCAGCCAGCGGGCTGCCGCGCGCAAGGCCGCATCGGCAGGCACGAACCGCAGGTCCATATCGCGCTCGGCGCGGGCGGCAGAGACCTGTTCCAGCACGCCCAGCTTGGGCAGCGCCACGCGCAGCCCCGGATCGAAACGCGCCAGCAACCGCACCATCCAAGCGGGCGCGGTGCGGGTGGGAATACGGCGCCCGGGCCCTTCGGCCTTGAGCACCCGGCCCCAATCGGCCAGCCACATCGACCCCGCCGCCGCGATATAGCGCCGCCCGGCGGTTTCCGGGCGATCCAGCGCGCGCAGGTGCAGTTCCGCCACGTCGCGCACATCGACCATCGGCAGGCCCAAGGGCGGCAGCATCGGGTCGCGCCCTTGCAGGATGCGCTGCACAAGGCCCAGCGACGACCCGAAGTGCCGGTCCAGCGGCGGGCCCAGCACAAAGCCGGGGTTGATGGTGGTCAGTTCCAGCCCTTCGGCTGCGGCAATATCCCATGCGGCGCGTTCGGCCAGCGTCTTGGACGCCTCATAGGGGCTGACCCCCGGTGCTGCGGGGTCGCACCAGTCGGTTTCGTCCTGCACGCGCTGGCGGCGCGGATCCAGCACCGCGGCCACCGACGATGTCAGCACCACCCGCCGCACGCCCGCTGCTGCCGCCGCTGCCAGCACGCGCCGGGTGCCCTGCACCGCCGGGCGGATCAAGGTCTCGGCATCCGTTGGCTGCGTGATCGGAAAGGGCGAGGCACAGTGGATCACCGCCACCACCCCCGCCATCGCGTCAGCCCAGCCGGTGTCCTGTTCCAGATCGGCGGTGACAAAGCCCAGCCGGTCCAGCGCCGCCGCATCGGTCAGATGTGGGCGCAGGGCCGCGCGCACCTCGTCGCCTCGCGCCGGGCTGCGCAGCGTGCCGCGCACCGTCCACCCGCGATTGAGCGCCGACAGCGCGATATGCTTGCCGATGAAGCCCGAAGCCCCGGTCAGCAACACCAGCCCGGACATGGCAGCGCCCCCTCCTTGATTGGTCCTGCAAGGATGGCGGCGCCCTGCCCGGCGTCAAGGCCGCCGACGGCCCCGCTGCCCCTGAGATCAGTCCAGCAGACGCCGCGCGATCACCTGCGCCTGAATTTCGCCTGCACCTTCAAAGATGTTCAGGATGCGCGCATCGCACAGGATGCGGCTGATCTTGTATTCCAGCGCGAACCCGTTGCCGCCGTGGATTTGCAGCGCGTTGTCCGCCGCCGCCCATGCCACGCGCGCGCCCAACAGCTTGGCCATGCCCGCCTCAAGGTCGCACCGCTTGTCATGGTCCTTTTGCCACGCGCTGAAATAGGTCAGCTGCCGCGCGATCATGATTTCAACCGCCATCATCGCCAGCTTGTCGGCCACACGGGGAAACGCGATCAGCGCCTTGCCGAATTGCTTGCGGTCTTCGGCATATTGCATCCCGACCTCCAGTGCGTTTTGCGCCACGCCGATGGCGCGCGCCGCCGTCTGGATACGCGCCGATTCGAAGGTCTGCATCAGTTGCTTGAAGCCCTGCCCTTCCACGCCGCCCAGCAGGTTTTCGCCCGCGACGCGGAAGCCGTCAAAGTTGACGGTGTATTCCTTCATCCCGCGATAGCCCAACACCTCGATCTCGCCACCCGACAGGCCGGCATCGACAAAGGGGGTGGCATCTGTGCCCGGCGTCTTTTCGGCCAGAAACATCGACAGGCCCCGGTAATCGGACGTGCCCTCGATGCTGCGCGCCAGCACGGTCATCACATGGGTGCGCGCGGCATGGGTGATCCACGTCTTGTTGCCGGTGATTTCCCAGTCCTCGCCCACCTTGCGCGCCCGGGTCCGCAAGGACCCAAGGTCAGACCCGGTGTTGGGTTCGGTGAACACCGCGGTGGGCAGGATTTCGCCCGAGGCCAAGCCCGGCAGCCACTTCGCCTTTTGGTCGTCGGTGCCGCCACACAGGATAAGTTCCGCTGCGATTTCGCTGCGCGTGGCCAACGACCCGACGCCGATATAGCCGCGCGACAATTCTTCGGACACCACAACCATGCTGGCCTTGGACAGGCCCAGCCCGCCATGCGCTTCGGGGATGGTCAGCCCGAACACGCCAAGTTCGCCAAGTTCGGTGATGATCTCCATCGGGATCAGTTCGTCCTTCAGGTGCCAGTCATGGGCAAAGGGCACCACCTTGTCATCGGCAAAGCGGCGGAACTGGTCGCGGATCATCTCCAGTTCGTCATCCAGCCCCGAGGCACCAAAGGTCGCGCGGCCATGATTGTCGCGCATCAGCGCCACAAGCCGGGCCCGGGCCGCGGGCGTGTTGCCGCCCATCAGCGTGACCACCGCCGGGCTGGCAAACGCGGCCATATCGGCAGCCGTCAGCCCCATATCGGCCGGGCGCAGGATTTCGCCCTGGTTCATCGGGATGCCGCCCGCGATCTGGCTCAGGTATTCGCCGACACCGATCTGCAGGATCAGCGCCTCCATCTCGCCCAGCTTGCCATCGGCGTCCAGCCGCCCGGCCCAGCCCTGCATCTGGCGCAGGCTTTCGACATAGGTGGCCAACCACGCCAACCCGTGCGCGGCGCGCTGGTGATCCTCCAACGCCCCCGCGTTGACCTTGCCGCCCACGCTGACCATTGCCCGCACCGAAGCGGTCGCCGTGTCCAGCAGGGCACCCGCCGGGGCCAAGGCTTGCGCCACAAGGCCGGTCAGACCGGGCAGCAGAACGGAAGCGGGCATGTCCTGGCCATCGTGCGGCATGGGAAAACTCCTTGGAAAGATGCTGCGCCGGAAATACGGCCTTTGCAGGTGCAGCGCAATATTAATTCCCGAAACAGGTTCGTCCAGCATGAAAATGTCGCAGTGATTTTACCCGTGCAGCCCCCACCGGCCAAGGCTATAGCTGCGGCAAAATCGGAGTGACGCGATGGACGTGGTGTTTGGCGGGCTGGCGCCCTGGGCTTTCTGGACCGCCTGCGCGGTCACGCTGGGGGCCGGATTCGTCAAGGGCGCCATCGGGTTTGCCATGCCGCTGATCATGATGTCGGCCTTCGGGTCGTTCATGGCACCCGATCTGGCACTGGCGGGCCTGATCCTTGCCACCGTCACCACCAACATCCATCAGGCGCTGCGCGACGGCTGGCCCGCCGCCCGCGCCTCGGCATGGAAATACCGCCGCATGATCGGCATGATTCTGGCGGGCATCGTGTTGACCGCGCCCTTGGTGCCCTATCTGCCGCAACGGGTGTTGATGGGCTTGCTGGCGGTGCCGGTGCTGGCCTTCGCGCTGGTGCAGATCGCGGGCGTGCCGCTGAAGCTGAAGCTGGAACACCAGAACCGTGCGGAATATGGGCTGGGGCTGATCGGCGGGCTTTATGGCGGGGTGTCGGGCATCTGGGGGCCGCCGGTGATCGTATATCTGTTGTCGGTCGGGGTGGCCAAGGCGGAAACCGTGCGCGTGCAAGGCGTGACCTTCCTGCTCGGGGCCATCGTGCTGATGGGCGCGCATCTGACCTCGGGGGTGCTCAACGCGACCACGCTGCCGTTTTCCGCCGCGCTGATCGTTCCGGCAGCCATCGGCATGTGGCTGGGCTTTCGCCTGCAGGACCGGCTTGACCCGGTGCGCTTTCGCCGGTGGACTCTGATCCTGCTGGCCTTGACGGCGGCCAACCTGCTGCGCCGCGCGGTGATGGGGTGACATCATGCTGAACGTGCTGACCTTTGGCGAAAAGACCGGCGTGCCGGTGCTGATCGTGCATGGCCTGTTCGGATCGGGCCGCAACTGGGGCGTGATCGCGCGGCGCCTGGCGGAAACCCGCCCGGTGATCGCGGTGGACATGCGCAACCACGGCGATTCCCCACGCTTCCCCACCCAAAGTTATGCCGACATGGCCGCCGATCTGGCCGAGGTGATCGCCGCGCAGGGCGGGCAGGCCGATGTGATGGGGCATTCCATGGGCGGCAAGGCCGCGATGGTGCTGGCGCTGACGCACCCCGATGCCGTGCGCCGCCTGATCGTCGCCGATATCGCGCCGGTGGCCTATGGTCACACGCAGGTGCAGCACATCCACGCGATGCGCGCGCTGGACCTGACCGGCGTTGCAACCCGGTCCGAAGCCGACCGCCGCCTTGCCGCGACCGTGCCGGACCCGGCCTTGCGCGCCTTTTTCCTGCAGTCGCTCGACCTGAAATCCAGCCCCCCGCGCTGGAAACTGAACCTTGACGTGCTGGAGGCCGAGATGCCGGGCATCGTCGGCTGGCCCGACCCGGCGGGGGTGTACGAAGGCCCTGTCCTGTTCTTGTCGGGCGCGCTGTCGGACTATGTAAAGTCCGACCACCGCCCCGCCATCCTGCGCCAGTTCCCGCGGGCCCGGTTCGCCCGCATCCCCGACACCGGCCACTGGCTGCACGCTGACCGCCCGCGCGAATTCGAGGCCGCCGTGGCGACATGGCTGGATACGACCGACCCCGGCCTTAGTTCCTGAAGGTGGCGCAAGGGTCGGGGCGGTTGACCGGATCGGTGACCACCCAGAGGTCATAGGGCGCGTCGGGCCCCGGATCGGCCTCGAACTGCCCCACGGCCAGCACACGCAGATCAGGCGCCGAAACGGCCAGCGCCGCCGGAATCCCGTGGTCGCGCCGGACATGGCCGGTGCCGGTGATCACCGCCACCGGCCCGCCTGTTTCGGCCAGCGCACGTTCGACCGCCTGCGCCAAGGCGGCGTCGCGCAACCGCTGCGCCTCGACCATGCCGGGCAGCATGCTGTCGGGCAAGGCATTGCAATGCGCCTCTTGTTGCAGGGCGGCGCGGGCGGACTGGTCGTCGGGGTCCAGCGGCTGGTCAAGGCCAAAGCGGTCGGCCCCTTCGCCAAAGGCCGCCGCCGCGCTTTCGGCAAAGGCGCGGCGCACCTGTTCGCGCGGCATCGCGCCGCCAAACACCACCGCGTCGGGCGCAGCCGCGAAAATCGGGTAATACATGGCAAAGTCGGGCCAGCCCGATGCCTCCCACCCCAGCGCGGTGCCAAGCGCGCGGGCATCTTGCCGCAACTCGGGGGTGATCCGCGCCGCCTGATCGGGCGTCAGCATTTCAAACACAAGGGCCGCAGGCTGCATGGCCGCGACCATCTCGGCCTGAATGCGGTGATGGTCGGCGTTGTCATGCACCTCGCCCAGCAGCACGACCGGATAGCCCGCAAGCCGCGATGGCAGCGCGTCGGGCGCAACCTCGCTGGCCAGAACCGGACCGGCAGAGAGAATCAGGGCGAACAGGGCTTTCACAACAGGAAGTGTCGCACCTCTCGCGACTGGTCTTCAAGCGCCCGCCGCATCTTGGCGAAGGCTGCCGCCTCAAGCTGGCGCACCCGCTCCTTTGAAAGGCCCAGTTCCTCGCCCAGCGATTCCAGCGTGCGCGGATCGTCGCGCATCTTGCGTTCGGCCACGATGAACCGTTCCCGCGCGCTCAGCCCCCCCAGCGCCCGCGCCAGCCAGCCGCGCAGATGCGCCGCGTCATGCCGTGTTTCCACGATTTCCGCCGCCTGCGACCCCTCATCCTCCAGAGCGTCGATCCATTCGCGGCCATCTTCATCCGACGACTGCATGGCGTTGAGCGAAAAGTCCGACCCGGACAGCCGGCCATCCATCATTTCCACGTCCGCCAGCGGCACGCCAAGATCGGTGGCGATCATCTGGCGCAGCTGGTGGCCATCCAGCGCCTCGCCCCGCTGGCTCGCCTCGCGCTCCAGCCGGGCCTGCACGCGCCGCATGTTGAAGAACAGCGACTTCTGGCTGGAGGTGGACCCGGTGCGCACCATCGACCAGTTGCGCATCACATAATCTTGAATGCTGGCCTTGATCCACCACACCGCATAAGTGGAAAAACGCACACCGCGATCGGGGTCAAACTTGTCGGCGGCCTTCATCAGGCCCAGCGACGCTTCCTGAATCAGGTCGTTCATCGGTGCGCCGTAGCGGCGGAACTTGGCTGCCATCGAAATCGCAAGCCGCATATAGGCGGTGATCAGCCGGTGCAGCGCCTGTTCGTCGCGCTGATCTCGCCATGCATAGGCAAGGGCCAGCTCGGTTTCGGCATCCAGCATTTCCGCCTTCATCGCTTGGCGGGACATTCTCAGATCGGTATAGCCATCAAGCGCCATGATACCCCCTTGGACCCTGTCGCGGTCCCGTTTTGCCAAGGATACGCACGCAGATGCCAACCGGATCACCCTTGCCGCGCCTGAGTTTTGTCACCG
>JAUXPG010000065.1 GCA_030683915.1 Gemmobacter sp. | reverse complement strand
AATTGAAGCGTCAGGGCCTGGGCGTCAGCGCGATTGCGCGGCAGACGGGGCTGGATCGCAAGACGGTGCGGAAATATCTCGAGCGGGGGCTGGAGGCCCCGGTCTATGGGCTGCGGGCACAAAGGGAACGACTGGCCAGCCGGTTCGGGTCGTATCTGACGGAACGGCTGTCGGCGTTCCCCGGGCTCTCGGCGCGCAGGCTGCATCGCGAGCTCAAGGCGATGGGCTATGAAGGGGCCTATTCGACGCTGACGCCTACCGCACCTTCCAGGTGCGGCTGACCGACCTCACGCAGACGCTGGGCTACGACTTCGGCCTGCCCGGCTTCGACCCGCTGGCGCGTGGGGTCGAGCGCTCCGAAACTGCGGCAATGCCATTGCGACCGATCGATCAGCCCGACGATATCGTTCTCTAAGTTGGTTTTAACGCCGCGATGGGGTGCACGACTGGGTTGTCCTCATTGGCGGTCCTCTCGACTATGTTGGCGCCCGTCTCGCAGTTGCCGGTCCCCGGCAGCACTTCCCGGACGACCATATTTCGGTCTGACCAAACTTTCTCAATCACCCAGATCGGACACAGGGCCTCCGGAAAAAGCACCCGCCAGGCTACAGGTTTTATGGACCTTGTCCAAAAGGGCAGGTGATCATTGTCGGGTCCGGGTCGGCAAGATGCGCAAGGTCCGATTCGGGCAGAACGTCTGCCAGGACCGGATGCAGGCAGGACCGGTGCAAACTTGACCATCATGATGCGGATGAGGTTCGGCTGAAGAAAGAAAGAAAAACCTGTGGGAGCGGGGGGCGCCGTCATGGGAAGGGAGGGCAGCGTGCGGCTGCGGCTCGGGCTGGCGATGGGCGGGTGCGGAGGATGGCCGGGTCGGCCAGCCTTCGCGCCTGAGCCGTCAGACTGTCGCCGCCCCGGTCAACACTGTGGAGGGGCTTGGGCCAGCGTTTGCACGGCCCCTGTCTTGTGACCAGTGACCGCCAGACGACCGCCGCGAACCGACCGGGCAGTTCGTCGTTCAAGATCCCGGGCAGGGGGCCGGTATTTCGCTCTCCGCCATACGGGTCGTGCGGCTGACCATGCAGGACTACCGCGTGAGGACAGCCAGAACAGGGGGGGCGCGGAGATCGGGCGTGATAAAAGATAGGAAAAACAATATGTCATCAGGGCGGAGCCAAGGGGGGAAAGGAGCCGTTAGGTTTTTTCACCCCTTCGATGGATAGCCATAAAGAGCCCCATCCGGGGGCGAATTACGGCTAGTAGGTTGAACGATATGGCCCTCCTGAACGATGACGGGAAACTCTCGAATCCCCGCGCAGGCCCCGTCCGGATCGCCGCCGACGCCATGTCCGGTTCCTCCGGGCAGCGTCGGCACGACATGCGGATCGTGTACAAGTCGGCCTATGTCGGTTCGATCCGGACCAGCCTGAACAGGGTTCTGATCATCGAAGGCGTCAAGTTCACCGCCGGCGTCGCTCACCGCGACGCAACCGAAACCCGCGCCGCCTAGCCGAGCCGCGTCACCCAGTTTCAGCCATAGCTCCGAACAGGGGCCTCGGGTCGTCGAACCGGGAAGGCTCGTCGTTCGCGAGGACTCCGACGAGTGTCTGGTAGGGGCTTATCGCAATCGGTAACCACCGGTCCTGCCTGGGATAGGCGCCGAGGGTGGCGTCCATGATGGGATGGCCGATGCCTGAGTCCGGGCGGACAAATTCCCTCTCGAATATCATCGACATGACCATTCCTTGTTCTGATAGACAAGCATTCCAGCAAGGAGGGCGACCTTAACCTCCTGCACTTCCCCCGACCTTTCGGGCCAGATCAGGGCCGTGAGCACGCCGTGGCCGATGTTCTCGGCGCCGATCTGGTCCGAGAAACCAGAGCGACTGGCTTAGACAGCGCGCCCTGCTGGCGTTTTGTCCGCCCTATTGCATCATATTCGGCAAGAGCAGGATCAGATCAGGAAAGGCCACGATGACGCCGATTATGAAGATCTCGCCAACCAGGAAGGGCGTGACACCTTTGAAGATCTTTTCGAGCGGGATGTCGGGTCGCATGCCGCTTACGACATAGCAGTTCAGCCCTACGGGTGGCGTGACCACCCCAACCTCGATCAACTTGATTAGCAGGATGCCGAACCAGATCGGATCGTAACCCAGCGACACCATGGCCGGAAAGACGACCGGCAGGGTGAGCAGCATCATTCCTAAGCCGTCGAGGATCATGCCGAGCAGCAGATACAGTACGATCACGGCCGCCAGAATCACCCAGCGCGGCACGTCCAGCGCCAGCACCTGCCCGGTCACGTGCGCGGGCAGGCCGGTGAAGGCGAGGAAACGCACGAAGATCATGACGCCCCAGAGCACCATGAAGATCATCGCCGTCGTCTGGATGGTGTCCAGCAGCCCGTTGCCGAAGTCGCGCAGACCCATCCGGCCCGCCAAGGCCATCACAAGGATGATCGCGGTGGCGACGCCGGCCGATTCTGTGGGCGTCATCCAGCCCATGTAAATACCGAGCAGGATCACGCCCACAACGGCGAACACGCCTGACACCTTGGGCAGCGCACGCAGCTTTTCCAAAAACGGCACAGAAGGTTCCAGCGGCGCTAGGTCCGGGCGCAGCTTCACCACCACCGTGATCACGATCAGATAGACAACAATTGACAGGATGCCCGGCAGGAAGCCCGCCAGTAGCAGCTTTGCCACCGACGCTTCGACCAAGATCCCGTAAATCACCAGAAGCGCCGAAGGCGGGATCAGCGCGGCAAGCGTTCCGCCCACGGCGACCACGGCGGCCGCGAAGGCGCGATCATAGCCGCGCGCTTCCATCTCGGGCAGCGCGAGGCGGGTAAACACCGCCGTGCTGGCCGTCGATGCACCAGAGACCGCCGCGAAGCCGGCACTGGCAAAGATCGTCGCGGTGGCAAGACCGCCGGGGGCGCGGCCGACCCATTTGCGCGCCGCGTCATAGGCGGCGGTGGTGATGCCTGCGTGCATCGCCAAGAACCCGATCGCCACGAAAAGGGGCAGCACGCTCAGCGAATACTGCGCCGAGTTGGTGAAGGGGATGATGCCGGCCAACCCCTCGGCGACCGTGGGGCCGCGCAGGACCATGATCCCTGCGATGCCCGTCGCGGCCGAGGCATAGGCCACGGGAACGCCGAGTACGACGAGCAGTATGAGCGCCGCCATTCCGAGATAGCCGAGTGTGATCGGGTCCATGGCGTCAGGCCTCCCTGGCCGGTGCCGTGGCGGCAGAGCCGCCCGTGAGGGTGAAGATCGCCGAGCCCGAGGTCGGGTTGTTTGCAAGGCGCACCGCCTCGAGCAGCTGGATCACCAGCCGCGCCAAGAGCAACGCCAGAGCCAGCGTGACGAAGCCGATGCCGATCCAGGTGGGGATCTGGAGTTCGGGCGTGTCAGACCCGCCGCGCCACGCGCGCTGGAAGAAGGCGTAGCTGCCTCGCATCAGCGCCAGCACCACCCAGGTGGCGACGGCCAGCGAGAAGGCCTCGGCCAGCCAGCGCGCGCGCCCGCCGAGGCGGTTCGTGAAGATGGTCATGCGCACGTTCCCGAAACGGCTCTGGCACCAGGCGATCCCGCCGGCGGCCACGACCGCCATCATCTGAGACACCATGTCGATGGTGCCGCGGATCGGCTGGTTGAACGCCGACCTCCCGAGCACCTCGGCGCAGACCAGCACCATGAGCAGCATGACGACTACCCCGGCCGCGAGAGCGAGCGCACGTTCCATATGGCCAAGTCCCTGGCCGCTTGCTTCCAGAAAACCACGCATCGGTTCCTCCCCTGGGTGGTTGCGCCCTTCCGGCTGCCGGAAGGGCGCGCACGCTCTCGGCGTGTCACTTCTGCACGGAAGCCGCCGTACTCAGGATCAGGTCAATAATTTCCTGCCCGGGCTGGCCCTTGGCAGTCATGTCATCCACCCAGGTCTTCCAGGCGGGCTCCACTGCGGCCTGCAGCGCCGCGCGCACGTCGTCGCCCATGGCGATGCGCTGAAGGCCGCGGGCCTCGAACTTCGCCTCGTTCTCGGCGTCCACGCGGGCGTAATCGGCGATCTGGGCCTCGTAGGCGCCGGGGATCGCGGCCTCGATGAGGTCACGGTACTGCGGCGGCAGGGCGTTCCAGGCATCGCCATTGACCGCAAATGCGCAATGCACGGTGCCGAGGTTCCAGCCGTCGCTGACCCAGGTGGACAGCTCGTGCAGGTTGTAGACTGCGAAGGCGTAGCTGTAGGGGTAGACGACCCCGTCAAGCGCGCCGCGCTCCATCGTGCTGTAGATGTCGGGCGAGGGGATCGTGGTCGGCACCGCGCCCATGATGGTCATCAATGCGGCGTGTCCGCCCGAGGCGTTGATCCGGCGACCCTGCCAGTCGGTCACGGTCGTCGGCGGCGTGCCGCGTCCCATGACCTCGTAGTTCGGCATCAGGATCGACATGAGCGGCACCGCATTCCACGAGGCCCATTCCGCCGCGATGGCGGGGTGCTTCAGCACCACGTCATAGGTCTTGTGCTGTGCCTCAAGCGTCGGCAGCGGCAGCAGCGGAAGGTTGAGCGCAGTCGAGACCGGCGTCTTGCCGGGGTTGTAGAACGAGCAGACCGAACCGGCCTCGAAGGCGCCGAGTTGCAGGCCGTCCAGCGTGTCTCCGGGTTCCGACAGTACGCCGCCGTACTTGAGGTCCAGCTTGAACTTGCCATCGGTCTTTTCGGCGGCAACGGCGGCGAGGCGCTCCACCCCTTCGGTAAAGCCGCGGCGGTTGCCCCAGAGGGCGACCTGCCAGGTGACGGCAGGGCCATCCACCTCGGCGGCTGCGGCGGGGGCGGGGGCAAAGCCCGCGGGGACAAGCGCGGTCAGCGCGCCGAGCGCGAGGGTGGTGGTCAGTCGGGCCGTCGTGGTCATGGTGTCTCCTCCGGTTGATGGGTCGTTGGGGCGGGGCCGGGCCTGCGCGGATGCAGGCTAACGGTGGGTGAACGCCGGTTTGCGTTTTTCGGCGAAGGCGGTCATGCCTTCGCGCCGGTCCTCGGTGGCGAAGGTGGAATAGAGCAGGCGGCGTTCGACGTAGATGCCTTCGGCGAGATGCGTCTCGTGGGCCTGGTTCACAGCCTCCTTGGCGAGCATCAGGACGGGGCGCGATAGCGTGGCCAGCCGGGCGGCAATCTCGACCGCCTCGGCAAGATGGCGGCCGGCCGGGACGACGCGGCTGACGACGCCGCGCGCAAGCGCCTCGTCGGCGGGCATCGGTCTGCCGGTCAGGATCATGTCCATCGCGACGGCCTTGCCGACGATCCGGGTCAGCCGCTGGGTGCCGCCGGCGCCGGGGATCGTCCCGATCCGCGTTTCGGGCAGGGCAAGGCGCGCTGTCTCGTCGGCGACGATGATGTCGGCCATCAACGCCAGTTCGCAGCCACCACCGATCGCATGCCCGGCGACCGCGGCGATCACCGGTTTGCGGCAGCGCGCGGCGCGTTCCCAACTGCGGGTGATGAGCTGTTCGCCATAAACATCTGCGAAGGTCTTGTCGCGCAGCTCCTTGATGTCGGCGCCCGCGGCAAAGACCGTGTCGCCCCCGGTAAGGACGATGGCTCCGATGGCGGGGTCATCCTCGAATGCGTCCAGCGCGTGCGACAGCTCGGACGTCATTTCCGCGTTCAGCGCATTCATCGCCGCCGGACGGTTGAGCCGGACGATGCCGACAGGCCCTTCGATGGTGACGATCAGGGTGTTCCAGGTCATTTCGTTTCCTCTCCCGGCCAAGGGGCGATCTTCAGGACGACCTTGCCCAGCCGCGCGGGGTCCTCGGCCCGGGCAAGCGCCTCGACTGTGCGGTCAAGCGGCAGGATGCAGTCGATCTGCGGTACTATGCGCCCGGCCTCGAAACAGTCGATCAGGCGGCGGAACTCGGTCAGGCTGCCCATGGTGGAGCCGTGGATCGACAGCTGGCGCACAAAAAGCCTTTGCAGGTCGGCGCTTGGGGCCCCGCCGGTGGTTGCGCCGCAGGTGACGATGGCTCCACCCCGCCGCGCTGAGCGCAGCGACTGGCCCCAGGTGGCTGCGCCGACGTTGTCGATCACGAGATCGGCCCCGGCGCCATCCGTCAGGTCCAGAACCGCCCGGCTGACGGGCCCGGCGGCATGGTCTATCACCTCGAAGCCCGTAGCGCGAAAGTGGTCGATCTTGGCCGCGCCGGAGGTAGTGACGATCACCCGCGCCCCGCCCATCCGGGCGAGCAGGGCTGCTGCCTGTGCCACACCGCCGCCCGCACCCTGCACCAGAACGGTTGAGCCGGGCTGGAGGGTGACCTTGCCGAAGACCATCCGCCAAGCGGTCAGCCAGCCCACGCCCAGCGTGGCGGCACCTGCGATATCGACGCCGGGCTGCAGCCGCAGGACCGAGGCGGCAGGCACCGAAACTACTTCGGCGAAGGTGCCGTCGCGATGCTCGCCCAGGATACGGGCATTGAGGCACAGTGGCTGGTCGCCGGCCAGGCAGTGCGGGCAGGAGCCGCAGAATTCGTAGGGGTAGATGATGCAGAGGTCGCCCGGTGCGATCCCGGGGCCGGCGTCCAGCGCCAGACCGACGCCATCCACACCCATGATCTGGGGCAGGGTATGGGTGATGCCCTCGCCGCTGTCGCGCATGTAGAGATCGACGCGGTTGACCGAGGCCGCCAGCATGCGCAACCGGACCCGGCCCGGCATGAGCCCGGGTTCCGTCGCTTCATCCACGGTCACGCCCTGCGGCCCGCGGCCGCGCAGCAGCACTGCACGCATGATTGCTCCTCCCTCAAATATGTAAACATATTATCGTATATCTGGCAAGCGGTAGATTTTCCGCAGCTTCCGTGACGTCCGCCGATCTTGGATTAGACATTGTTAATATTATAAAAAAATTACATTCTCGGGGCGAATCCGTCCAAACTGTATGGCGAGAGCTAGGAAAATTCCGCTTGCTTCCTCCTGCATAACCGACAATATATTGCGCATATTCCGCCAAGGGGGAGGTACGGCCATGGCTCTGGACCAGGACACACGCGACCAACTGATTACGACGATTCGGCGTTTCGTGGACGAGCGGCTGATCCCTGCCGAGCCTGTGGTGGCCGAGACTGACGCAATCCCCGCCGAAATCGTGGACGAGATGCGCGAGATCGGCCTGTTCGGTCTGTCGATCCCCGAGGAGTTCGGCGGACTGGGCCTGACCATGGAGGAGGAGGCGCTGCTGGTCCTCGAGCTTGGACGCGCCGCGCCCGCCTTCCGCTCTATGTTCGCCACCAACGTGGGGATCGGCAGCCAGGGCATCGCCATCGATGGCACGCCAGAGCAGAAGGCGCGCTATCTGCCGCGGCTGGCCTCAGGCGAGCTGATCGGGTCCTTTGCGCTGACCGAGCCCGAGGTGGGATCGGACGCGGGCTCGGTTCGCACCTCCGCGCGGCGCGAGGGCGACACCTACGTGCTGAACGGTACCAAGCGCTACATCACCAACGCGCCGCACGCGGGCCTGTTCACCGTGATGGCGCGGACAGACCCCGAGGCCAAGGGCGCCCGGGGCGTGTCGGCCTTTGCGGTCGAGGCGGGAACGCCCGGCCTGAGCCTCGGCAAACCTGAGAAGAAGATGGGCCAGCAGGGCGCCCATGTCTGCGACGTGATCTTCGAAAACTGCCGGATTCCTGCGGATGCCCTGATCGGTGGGGCCGAGGGGGTGGGATTCAAGACCGCGATGAAGGTGCTGGACAAGGGCCGCCTGCACATCGCCGCCGCTTGCACCGGCCTGGCCGAGCGGATCACCGACGACATGATGGCCTACGCGGTGTCCCGCAAGCAGTTCGGCAAGGCGATCGCCGAGTTCCAGCTGCTGCAGGCGATGTTCGCCGACAGCCGGGCCGAGGCCTACGCCGCGCGCTGCATGGTGCTCGATGCTGCGCGGCGGCGTGATGCTGGGCGCGACGTCAGCGTCGAGGCGTCCTGCGCCAAGATGTTCGCCTCCGAGATGGTCGGCCGCGTGGCCGACCGCAACGTGCAGGTGCACGGCGGGGCGGGCTATATCCGCGAATACCGTGCCGAGCAGCTGTTCCGCGATGCGCGCCTGTTCCGGATCTACGAGGGCACGACCCAGATCCAGCAGACCATCATCGCCAATGCAATGATCGACGCGGCCCGCGCCGCGCTGTGACCGCCCAGAGCGACGGGGGTCAGTCCTCGTCGCCCTGGGCCTCGGCGATGGTGCAGAAGTTCGCGCGCAGCATGTCTAGGTAGTGCAGCGCGTGGATCTTGTCGCTGTTCGACAGCCCCTTCATCGCCTCGGCGTAATAGGCCGCGATGTCGGCCTGCATCTCGGCCCAGCGCCGCCAGCCGTCGGGCGTTAGCTTGATGAGGCGCGAGCGGTTGTCACCGGGATCCACCACGCGCTCGATCCAGCCGCGCGCCTCGATGCGAGACAGCACGCCGGTCAGGTTCTGGCGGCTGACCATCAGCAACGAGGCCAGATCGCGCACCGCAATGCCCCCCGACCAGCGGTCCCGCACCAGCGCGCCCAGGATTGCCCACTGCTGGGTGGTCACGTCGTGCCGCTCCAGCGCCCGCGTGCCAGTCTTGTTCAGCAGGTTGGCGCATTGATAGAGCCGGAACGCCAGCCGATTCGAGAGGCTGGCGCCGAAGGCTTCTGTTTCATCAACATCTTGTTTCATGCGATCACTCTCGCCCGGCCCGATAACATCGTCAACGCATATTTTTTCTCATCCTGTCGAAAATAATATGTAAAGTAGTTGACGCAATATGGCGTTAGATCGTATGCCCTTTCCGGGAGGCCAGCGACAGATTCGCACCGCACATCGACGGGGGAAGGCACCGAATGGTGGCCGCCCGGCAGGACGCGGCCGGCTGCAGATCAGGAGGAAGGCGCATGAAGGGCCTGAACGGAAAAGTGGTAGTCGTGACGGGTGGGGGCGGCGGAATTGGCTCCGCGACCTGCTTGCGGTTCGCCGAGGACGGCGCACGCGTCGTCGTGTGCGACATCAACGCGGCGGCGGCGCAGGCGGTCGTGGACCGCATCAAGGCCATGGGTGGCGACGCGATGGCGCTCGCAGTGGACCTGACCGATTTCGCGGCCACCACAGCCGCCGTGGGCCGGATTGAAGACGAATTCGGCCCCATCGACATCTTGGTGAACAATGCCGGCTGGGATCTCTTCGTACCTTTCCTGAAATCGGAACCCGATTTCTGGTCCAAACTCATCGACATCAACCTGCGGGCGGTGCTGAACATCACCCATCCCGTGCTGGCTCGCATGGCCGCCCGCAAGGCAGGCCGCGTGGTGTCCATCGCCTCCGACGCCGGCCGCGTGGGCTCGTCAGGCGAGGCGGTCTATGCTGCCTGCAAGGCGGGGGTTGTCGCCTTCTCCAAGACCCTGGCGCGCGAACATGCCCGCCACGGCATCACCTTCAACGTGGTCTGCCCCGGCGTGACCGCGACGGGGATGCTGGAAAATTTCATGGACGCCTCGGGCAACAAGGAAAAGCTGCGCGAAGCCTTCACCAAGGCGGTCCCGATGGGGCGGATGGGCCAACCCGACGACCTGCCGGGCGCCATCCTCTTCTTCTCGTCCGACGATGCGGCCTTCATCACCGGCCAGGTGATCTCGGTCTCTGGCGGCCTTACGATGCATGGGTGACAACATGACCTACGAAGACATTCTCTACGAGGTGAAGGACGGCGTCGCCACCATCACCATCAACCGCCCCGACAAGATGAACGCCTTTCGCGGCCAGACCTGCGAAGAGTTGATCCACGCTTTCAACAAGGCAGGCTGGGACAAGAAGATCGGTGTGATCGTGCTGACCGGCGCGGGGTCCAAGGCGTTCTGCACCGGCGGCGACCAGTCGGCGCACGAGGGCCAGTATGACGGGCGCGGCACCATCGGCCTGCCGATGGAGGACCTGCACACGATCATCCGCGATGTGCCCAAGCCCGTGATTGCCAAGGTCCGCGGCTATGCCGTGGGCGGCGGCAACGTGCTGTGCACCATCTGCGATTTCACCATCGCGTCCGAGACCGCGCAGTTCGGCCAGGTCGGCCCCAAGGTCGGCTCGGTCGATCCAGGCTTCGGCACGGCCTTCCTCGCCCGCGTCGTGGGCGAGAAGAAGGCGCGCGAAATCTGGTACCTGTGCCGCCGCTACAAGGCGGGCGAGGCGCTGACCATGGGCCTGGTGAATGCAGTGGTCCCCGACGACCAACTCGATGCCGAGGTCGAGAAGTGGTGCGCCGAGATCATGGAGAAGTCGCCGACCGCGATCGCCATCGCCAAGCGTAGCTTCAACGTGGATACCGAGCACCAGCGCGGCATCGCAGGCCTCGGGATGTATGCGCTGAGCCTCTACTACGACACCGACGAGAGCAAGGAAGGCGGCATCGCCTTCAAGGAAAAGCGCAAGCCCGATTTCCGCAAGCATTACGCGCGCTGACCAGACGCGGCGCGCGGGATGTCCCGCGCGCCCACCCTGACCCGGAGGATGGCATGAGAACGATCTTCGACACCGAGGACCTGGACCAGATCCGCGACCTCGCCCGCCGTTTCGCACAGGACAAGGTCGCGCCCGGCTACCTGGCGCGCGAACGCGAAGGCCGCTTCGACATGGGTCTCGTGCGCGAGATGGGGTCGCTCGGCCTGATCGCGCCGGAACTGCCCGAGGATTTCGGCGGCATGGGTGCGGACTATCTGACCTCGGGTGTCATCATCGAGGAGATCGGCAAGGCCGATTTCACCTTCGGCTACGTGCCGCTGCTGGCGTCGCTGAACGGGCATATCCTTGCGACCTTTGCGCAGCCGCATGTGGCTGCCGAATGGCTGCCCAAACTGACAGCGGGCGAGCTGATGCTTGCCATTGCGCTTACCGAACCCAAGGGCGGGTCGGATGCCGCCAACCTGAGCCTGAAGATGGAGCGGTCGGGTGACCACTACATCCTGAACGGCGAGAAGACCTCGATCTCGGCGAACCAGATCGCCAAGGGGGTCATCACTTTCGCCCGCAGCGGCAGGCCCGAGGACCGGGCACGCGGGGTCTCGGCGGTCCTGGTGCCGCTCGACCTGCCGGGCATCACCACCTCCAAGTTTTCGAACATGGGCCAGAATTCGGTCGGCCATGGGTCGATCTGGTTCGATAACGTAAAGGTGCCCGTTGATCACCTGCTGGGCGAAGAGGGCCGCGGCTTCGGTCAGGTCATGCAGGGCTTCGATTTCTCGCGCAGCCTGATTGGGCTGCAGGCGCTGGGGGCGGCCCGCGCCAGCCTCGACGAGACCTGGGCCTATATCGGCGAGCGCCGCGCCTTCGGCAAGCCACTAGCGGCATTTCAGGGCGTGACGCACCAGCTGGCCGATTTCGACACGAAGGTCGAAGCAGCACGGATGATGTCGCTCAACGCGCTATGGCTCAAGGACCGCAGCCTGCCGCACACGGCCGAGGCCGCGATGACCAAATGGTGGCCGCCCCTGCTGGCCTACGAGGTGATCCATGCCTGCCTTCTGATCCACGGCCATGCCGGATATTCGGACACGCTGCCCTTCCAGCAGCGGCTGCGCGACGTTCTCGGCCTGCAGATCGGCGACGGCACCGCGCACATCATGAAGAACATCATTGCCCGGGAGCGGGCCGGCAAGGAGGCCGTCAGCGCCTGAGAGGCGGACGGCCGGGAGGAGGGGATGACATGGACTTCGATGCAGTGCTGATCGAACCGCGGCGCGCGAAGATGGAGGCCGCCGGTTTCTGGGAAGGCGTCACGATCGACGATTATTTCGACCGCTGCCTGGCGCGCGACCCGGACGCCCGGGTGCTGAGCGCGATCAGCGTCGGCACAGGCAACCGGATCGACCTGACCTGGGCCGAGCTTGACCGACTGGCCGACCGTGCCGCCGTCGGCTTGCGCCGCCTTGGCGTCGGTCGCGGTGACATCGTCTGCTGCCAGTTGCCCAACAGCTGGCAGTTCGTCGCGACCTGCCTTGGCGCAGCGCGTATCGGCGCGGTGTTCAACCCGGTGATGCCGATCTTCCGCGAACACGAGCTGTCGTTCATGCTGGCCCATGGCGAGGTCAAGGTCTTCATCGTGCCCAAGGTCTTTGCCAAGCACGACCACGAGGCGATGGCCGAAGGCTTGCGCCTGCGGCTGCCGCTGCTTCAACACGTCGTGGTCGAAGGCGGCGCGGGCGCGAACAGCTTCGACCGACTGCTCTCCAACCCCGACTTCGATGCCGAGCGCCATACAATCGGCCGCGACAGCCGCCGAGGACCAAACGAAGTCTGCACCCTTGTCTACACTTCGGGCACCACGGGCGAGCCCAAGGGCGTGATGCACACGGCGAACACGATGTTCTCGAACCTCCGGCCCTTCGCCGACCGGCTGCACATGGACGGGCGCGACGTGGTGCTGATGGCCTCGCCCATGGCCCACATGACCGGTTTCATGTACGGCTTCCTGCTGCCCCTGATGCTTGGCGCCCGCTTCGTGCTGATGGACAGCTGGAACAAGGACCTCGCCGCCCGCTTGGTCGAGGGCGACGGCGTCTCCTGGACCATGGCTTCGACCCCCTTCCTCATGGACCTAACGAATGCGGTCGAGGAGGGCGGCACCAGCGCCGCCTCGCTGCGCACCTTCCTCTGCGCCGGCACGGTCATTCCCGGGCCGGTCGTGGAACGCGCGCAGCGCGTGCTGGGGGCGCGGGTGATTTCCGCCTGGGGCATGAGCGAGAACGGCGCCGTGACCACGGTGCGCCCCGAGGATCCCGACAACCAGTCCGCCATCTCCGACGGCTGCCCGCTGCCGGGCGTGGAACTGCAGATCCGCGACGCCGAGAGCCGGCCCGTCGGACCGGGGGTTGAAGGCGACATCTATGTGCGCGCGTGCTCGATCTTCGGCGGCTACCTCAAGCGCCCGCACCTGAACGGCTTCGATGCCGATCACTGGTTCGAGACAGGCGACCGCGGCCGTGTTGACGCGCAGGGCTATCTCCGAATTACCGGGCGGTCCAAGGACATCATCATCCGCGGGGCTGAGAACATCCCCGTGATCGAGGTCGAGGCCGAACTCTACAAGCACCCGGCCGTCTCCACGGTGGCCGTGGTGGGCTATCCCGACGAGCGCCTCGGCGAACGCGCCTGCGCCTTCGTGGTGCCGAAGCCGGGGCACACGCTGACCTTTTCGGAGATGCAGGCGTTTCTTGCAGACCGCGGCATGACCAAGCAGTACTGGCCGGAGCGGCTGGAACTGCGCGACAGGCTGCCGATGACGGCGTCGGGCAAGATCCAGAAGTTCACCTTGCGCAAGATGCTTCGGGAAGAGGCGGGCCTGGCATGACCGTTGCGGGCCACATCGCCGCCGTCAGCGGGGCCGGCGGGCCGATGGGGCGCGCCGTCATCGACCAGCTGGTGGCCCGGGGGGTGGCAGGCCTCGCGCTGACCGACATCTCCGGTCGTCGCCTGGACGAGACGCGCACCGCCCTGCCGCCGGGCCTGCCCATGGTCGCGCAGCGCGCTGACGTGACGGCAGCGGACGAAGCCGCGGCCTTCGGCCAGGCCGCGCTCGACGGGCTTGGCCGGGTCGATCTGCTGGTCAATGTCGTGGGCGGCATCCGGTCCGACCGGCTCTATACCCCCGCGCTCGACATATCCGATGCGCAATGGCGTGCGACCTTCGATCTCAACGTGCTGTCGGCGATGAACCTGACCCGTGCCTTCGCGCCTGGGATGCTCGCGCGCGGCTGGGGCCGGATCGTCAACTTCGCCACCATCGTCTTCGGTGGAGAGGGGGGCCAAGCCGACTATGCCGCCGCCAAGGCCGCCGTCGCCTCGCTGACCCGCACGCTGGCCGAGGAGCTTTCGCCCCATGTCACCGTCAACTGCGTGGCCCCGGGACTGACGCGTACCTCGATTACCGAGAAGATGCCAGACGCCGACCGCGACCGCCTGCTGGCCCGCGCTTTCCACCGCCGCATGGCCGAACCGGACGAGGTGGCCGAGGCCGTGGCTTGGTTCCTGTCGGATGGGGCGCGCTTTGTGACGGGCGAGATGCTGTCGGTTTCCGGCGGCGTCCGACCGCATCTGTAAGGGGGGAGCCATGGCCGTGCGTCACGCGATCCAGAGCGGAACCTGCCTGATCACGCTGGACAACCCACCGGTCAACGTGATCGGCCGCGCGGTGCGGCAGGGCCTTTTGGCGGCTCTCGATGCGGCCGAGGCGGCGGGGGTGGAGCGTGTCATCGTCACCGGCGCCGGCGCGGCTTTTTCTGCCGGGGCCGACGCGACCGAGTTCGACGGCCCGCCGCAACCGCCGCACCTGCCCGACCTGTTGGTGCGGCTCGAACGCCTGCCGTCGATTGCAGCAATCAACGGAACGGCGCTCGGCGGGGGGGTCGAGATCGCGCTGGCCTGCCGGATGCGGATAGCGGCGCCCAGCGTCATGCTCGGCCTGCCGGAGGTCACGCTGGGCGTCGTCCCGGGTGCCGGCGGGACGCAGCGGCTGCCGCGGATTGCGGGGCTTGCTGCCGCGGCCGACCTGATCTCCGAAGGCCGCCGGTTCGACGCGGCCGAGGCGCTGCGGCTGGGCATCATCGATGCGGTCGCCGACGACCCCTTGGCGGCGGCGCTGGCCGTGCCGGAAGGCGATATGGACCGCCACCTTGCCGCCTGCGACCGGCCCGCCCCCGCCGCTGACCCTGCGGCCATCGCCGCCGCCCGTGCCCGCGCCGACAAGCGCGCCCGCGGCCAAGTGGCCCCGCAGGCTGCGTTCGATCTGGTCGCTGCCACCGCTGAGGTGCCTCTGGCCGAAGGACTGACGCTTGAGCGTGCCCGGTTCCTCGACCTTCGCGCGGGCCCCCAGGCCCGCGCTCTCCGCCATGTGTTCTTCGCCGAACGCGCCGCGGCGGCCCGCGCTAGGCGCTTTGCAGTGCCGCCCGCGCCTGTCGCTTCGGCCATCGTCGTCGGCGGCGGGACCATGGGCGCGGGCATCGCCTATGCGCTCGACGGCGCGGGTATCGCGGTGACGCTGGTCGAGGCGGATACGGCCGCCGCCGACCGGGCACGGGCGAACATAGGTCGGCTTTTCGACGACGCCGTGAAACGCGGCAAGGCGACCGCGGTCGAGGCCGAGGCAGGCCGGGCGCGCATCGCCGTCGCGGTCGGCTACGGCGCCCTGCCGCAAGCTGATATCGCTATCGAGGCGGTGTTCGAGAACCTCGCGGTCAAGCGCCAGGTCTTTGCCGCGCTCGACTCGGCCCTGCCGGACAGCGCAATCCTGGCCACCAACACCTCATACCTCGACCCGAATGCGATCTTCGAAGGCATCCGCGCGCCCGAACGCTGCGTGGGGCTTCATTTCTTCAGCCCGGCGCATGTGATGAAGCTGGTCGAGATCGTGCGCGCCGCAGGCACCTCGCAGGCCACACTCGCCACAGCCTTCGGGCTGGCCGCCCGGCTTGGCAAGCTGCCGGTCGAAGCCGGCGTCTGCGACGGCTTCATCGGCAACCGTATCCTGACGCGCTACCGCCAGACCTGCGACGTGATGCTGATCGAGGGCGCGCTGCCCTGGCAGGTGGACCGGGCGATGGAAGCCTTCGGCATGGCCATGGGGCCATATGCGGTGCAGGACCTGTCCGGACTCGACATCGCCTTCGCCAACCGCCAGCGCAAGAACCTGCGCGCGGCCCTTGGTGTGCGTTACATCCCCATTGCCGACCGCATGGTCGAGGATCTGGGCCGCCTCGGGCGCAAGTCTGGCGCGGGCTGGTACGACCATTCCGAAGGCGCGGCGCCCCGTCCCGCGCCGGCTGTCACTCCGCTGATCGAGGCCGCCTCGGTCGAGGCGAGCATCACGCGGCGGGTGTTTGACGACGCCGAGATCGTGGATCGCGCGCTCGCCGCGATGATCGACGAGGGCGCGCGCATCCTTGGCGAAGGCATCGCCCGGCGACCCGCAGACATCGACCTCGTGATGGTCCACGGCTACGGCTTCCCCCGCTGGCGCGGCGGGCCGATGCACCACGCCGATGGCCTGGGCCTCGGGGCGGTCGCATCCCGCATCCGCCGCTTCGCGGTACAGGACCCGCTATCCTGGCCCGCGCCCGACTTCATCGAACGACTGGCTGCCGTGGGCCGCACCCTGGCCGACCTCGACCGTGACGAAAGGTAGGATCCCATGTCTGAAGCCTTCATCTGCGACTACATCCGCACGCCCATCGGCCGCTACGGCGGATCGCTAGCTGCGATGCGCACAGACGATCTGGCGGCGATCCCGCTGGCCGCGCTGCTTGCGCGCAACCCCTCGCTCGACCCGGCGGCCGTCGAGGAGGTCTGGCTGGGCTGCGCCAACCAGGCGGGCGAGGACAACCGCAACGTGGCGCGCATGGCGCTCCTGCTGGCCGGTCTGCCCGACACGGTGCCAGGCGCGACCGTCAACCGGCTCTGCGGCTCGGGGATGGAGGCGGTCGCGGCCGCCACCCGCGCGATCAAGGCGGGAGAGATCAGCCTGGCTATCGCGGGCGGCGTGGAAAGCATGACACGGGCGCCCTTCGTGGTGCCAAAGGCGACCGCCGCCTTTGCCCGCAGCGCTGAGATTGCTGACACCACCATCGGCTGGCGCTTCGTCAACCCGAAGATGAGGGTCGCCTACGGCACGGATTCCATGCCCGAGACCGCCGAGAACCTCGCCGACGAATACGGCATCGGTCGCGCGGACCAGGACGCCTTCGCCCTGGCCTCCCAGCGCAGGGCCGGGGCCGCGCAGGCGAA
The DNA here is from genome assembly GCA_030683915.1 of Gemmobacter sp. Lineage (GTDB taxonomy): Bacteria > Pseudomonadota > Alphaproteobacteria > Rhodobacterales > Rhodobacteraceae > Wagnerdoeblera. Next base: position 1,387 of record JAUXPG010000065.1, on the reverse strand, counting down.
CGGGCGGCTCGCGCAGGAAATCGTCCCGGTGACGGTGGACCTCGGCCGCGGCAAGAGCGCCGAGGTGACGCAGGACGAACATCCCCGCGGCGACACGCAGCCCGAGGATCTGGCGAAGTTGAAGCCCATCACGCGCCTCGACGGCACCATCACCGCCGGCAACGCCAGTGGCGTGAACGACGGCGCCGCCGCCCTCATCATTGCCAGCGCCGAGGCGGCGCGGGCGCACGGTCTAAAGCCGATCGCGCGCATCCTCGGGGCGGCCTCGGCCGGAGTGGCGCCGCGCGTCATGGGCTACGGCCCCGTTCCGGCGGTGCAGAAGCTTCTGGCGCAGCATGGCATCGGCATCGCCGACCTGTCGGTGATCGAACTGAACGAGGCCTTCGCGGCGCAGGGCCTTGCGGTGCTGCGAGGTCTCGGAATCGCCGATGACGACACGCGAGTGAACCCTAACGGCGGGGCCATCGCACTCGGCCATCCGCTGGGAATGTCGGGGGCCCGGATCACCGGCACCGCGGCACTTGAATTGCAAAAGACCGCCGGACGCTTCGCGCTTGCCACGATGTGCGTCGGCGTGGGCCAGGGCGTTGCCGTCCTGCTTGAACGCACATGATGGGCGGAGAGATCATGAAGGACGACACCGTGAAAGACCTCAACACCTTCAACTGGGACGACCCGCTCCTGCTCGAGGATCAGTTGACCGCGGAAGAGCGGATGATCCGCGACAGCGCGCGGGCCTATGCGCAGGAACGCCTGCAACCGCGTGTGGAGCACGCCTTCCTCGCCGAAGATACCGATCCCGCGATCTTCCGCGAGATGGGCAAACTTGGCCTTCTCGGCGTCACCATCCCCGAGGAATATGGCGGCATCGGCGCAGGCTACGTCAGCTACGGCCTTGTCGCCCGCGAGGTGGAGAGGGTGGATTCGGGCTACCGCAGCATGATGTCGGTCCAGTCCTCGCTCGTGATGTACCCTATCCATGCCTACGGGTCCGAAGCGCAGCGTCGCAAGTATCTTCCGAAACTCGCGTCGGGTGAATGGATCGGCTGCTTCGGCCTGACGGAACCCGACGCGGGCTCGGACCCCGGATCGATGAAGACCCGGGCGGACAAGACCGCGACCGGGTACCGCCTGACCGGCACCAAGACGTGGATCTCGAACAGCCCAATTGCCGATGTCTTCGTCGTCTGGGCGAAATCCGAGGCGCACGGCGGCAGGATCCGGGGCTTCGTGCTGGAAAAGGGCGTGAAGGGCCTTTCGGCCCCCAAGATCGGCAAGAAGATCAGTTTGCGCGCCTCGATCACGGGCGAGATCGTGATGGACGGCGTCGAGGTGGGCGAAGAGGCGCTCCTGCCCAACGCCGAGGGGCTTTCGGGGCCATTCGGCT
>JAUXPG010000452.1 GCA_030683915.1 Gemmobacter sp. | reverse complement strand
GACCAGTTGCTGCAGGCGGTCGGGCATATGGCGCAGTATTTCCACAGTCTGGGACTTACGGGGTTCAAGGACCCCATGGCCTTTGCACCGGAACTGTCCGCGTATGCCGCCGAAGACACCGCAGGTCGGCTGAACCTGCATGTTGGTGCGCATCTGACGCGGTTCTCGCCCTTCAACGGCGATTGGGTCCCGATGGAGACCTTGGCCGCGCTACGCGCGGCGCATGTCAGCCCCCACCTTCACACCGGGTTCGCCAAGCTGTTTCTGGATGGCGTTCCGATTGCAAAGACGGCGGCGTTCTGCGCGCCCTATCCGGGCGACGACCCTGGCGCACACGACCCCGAGGCGCATCTGCTGATCCCGCCCGCCCGGTTGGCCGACGAGGTGACGGCGCTGGACCGCGCGGGCCTCACCGTCAAGATGCACGCGGTCGGCGACCGGGCGGTGCAGGCGGGGCTTGATGCCATTGCCGCCGCGCGGGCGGCAAACGGGGCCAGTGGCCTGCGCCACGAGATCGCGCATGCCAACTTCATCCGGCCCGCGGATCTGCCCCGCTTTGCCGCCCTTGATGCGGTGGCCGAGGTATCGCCGAAACTTTGGTACCCGAACCCGGTCACCGCCGGGCAGCGGCGCGTGCTGGGTGACGCGCGGGCAGACAGCTGCCATCCGGTGCGGTCGCTGCTCGATGCCGGGGCGGCGGTTGTGTATGGGTCCGACTGGCCCGCGGCGGCGCCCGATGCCAACCCCTGGACCGGGCTGGCCGGCATGGTCACCCGCACTGATCCGACCGGCGTTTACCCCGGATCAGTAGGTGCCGATCAGGCGGTGCCGCTGGACCGCGCGCTGCCCATCTTTACGCGAAACGCCGCCCGGGCGCTGCGGCTGGACCACCTGACCGGGCAACTGGCGCCGGGGCTTTCGGCAGACCTGATCGTGCTGGACCACGCCCCGGAACACCTGACCGCATCAGAGCTTGGCGCCCTGCGCCCGCGCGCCACGCTGTTCGAAGGCCGCATCGTCCACGGCGACCTTTAGCAGGCGGGCCGCGGGCCCGGAAACCGACCTGCGCGGTTGACCGCGCCTGCCGACCTGCTACCCCTTCTGGGATGACCCTTCCAGTCCTGCCCAACCCCGAGGCGCGGCGCCTGTTCCTGCACCGTCACGCGCTGATCGAAGCCCCGTCCGGCCCGGCGACCGGCGCGGATCTGGCCGCATTGATCCGCCGCATCGGCTTTGTTCAGGTCGACAGCATTGCGACCGTAGAGCGCGCGCATCACATGATGCTGTTCAGCCGACGACAAACCTATCGCCCTGCGGCGCTGAAACCGCTGCTGGAACGCGACCGGACGCTGTGGGAACACTGGACGCATGATGCGTCGATCCTGCCGGTGGAAACCTTTCCTTATTGGAAACATCGCTTTGCACGCGATGCTGACCGACTGCACGCCAACTGGCAAAGATGGTTCCGCGATGGCTATGCGGCGCAGTTCGACACCATCCTGAACCGCATTGCCGCGCATGGACCGGTGACATCGTCGGATGTCGGCGAAGGCGAGGCGCGCGGCAAGGGCGGGTGGTGGGATTGGCACCCGTCAAAGACCGCGCTGGAATGGCTGTGGCGCACCGGGCAACTGGCGATCACACGGCGCGAAGGGTTCCAGAAGGTCTATGACCTGACCGAACGGGTGATCCCCGCCGACATCCTGCGCCGGGATGTCGCGTTTGACGACAAGGTTGAATGGGCTTTGGCTTCTGCGCTGGGTCACTTGGGCTACGCGACCCCTGCCGAGCTTCAGGCCTATTGGAACGCCGTGCCCCTCGAAGCCGCCAAGGGCTGGTGCAGCGCCGCGCTGGCGCGCGGCGAGATCATCGAAGTCGCCGTTCAAGGGGCCGACGGCAGCGTTCGCAAGGCGCTGGCCCGGCCGGACGTGTTCGAAGATGCCAAGGCCGTTCCTGCCGCCGCCGGGCGCATCCGCGTGCTGTCGCCGTTCGACCCCGCGCTGCGCGACCGCAAACGGGCCGAATTCTTGTTCGGCTTTCACTACCGCATCGAGGTCTTCGTGCCCGAGGCACAACGGCGCTTTGGATATTATGTCTTTCCGCTGCTGGAAGGCGACCGGCTGATCGGACGGCTTGATGCCAAGGCGTTCCGGTCCGAGCGGGCGTTGCGCGTCAAGGCGTTCTGGCCTGAAAACGGGGTGCGGCTGACCAAACTGCGCGCCGAAAGGCTTGATGCCGAACTTCACCGCATAGCGCGGTTCGCCGGGTGCGACCGGGTTGAGTATGCCGACGGTTGGGCGCGCGAGCGGTGCTGACGGGCTGAACGCCGTGGCGCGGCGGGTCGGGCAGCCGTCCGTGGCGCGGTTGATCCAGATCACGGCGCCTCCAGCCGTCGCATGCGCAGATGCGCATGGAACGCAGGGCGCGCCGATGATCTTTTCCGTACGGTTGGCCTTCGCCGCCCCTGACAACACAAGCACAGAGGCGGCATGAGCGTGTTCGGCTGGCTGAACGACCAACTCTTGCGGATGACGTGGCTGAACGATCTGGTGGGGCAGGGCGTAGCCGCAACCGGGCTGGACCCGGCAACGCGGCTGGGCGGGTCGGTTCAGTTCTTCGTCTATGACGTGGTCAAGATTTTCATCCTGCTGTCCGTGCTGATCTTTGTCATCTCTTATGTCCAAAGCCATTTTCCGCCCGAACGAACGCGCGCCATGCTGGGCGGGCGGTCTGGTCTTGGCGCCAACACACTGGCGGCCCTGCTGGGCACGCTGACACCCTTTTGTTCCTGTTCGTCCATCCCGCTGTTCATCGGGTTCACGGCGGCAGGGCTGCCGCTGGCGGTGACATTTTCCTTTCTGATCTCCTCGCCGCTCGTCGATCTGGCCTCGGTGATCCTGCTTGCCTCGATCTTCAGTTGGCCCGTCGCCTTGGCCTATGTGGTCGTCGGGCTGGTTGTGGCGATCATCGGTGGCACGCTGATCGGCCGGTTGGGGATGGAGGATCAGGTGGCGGGGTTCGTCCGCACCGTGCCGGTGACCGGCGAAGCCGCGACGATGACGCAAGGCGAACGGCTCGGCTATGCCAGGGATCAGGTGGCGGAAATCGTTCACCGGGTCTGGCCCTATGTGCTGATCGGTGTCGGCATCGGGGCGATGATCCACAACTGGGTGCCGGGCGATGTGATCGGCGCGCTGCTGGGGCAGGACAAGTGGTGGTCGGTTCCCGTCGCCGTTCTGGTGGGCATTCCGATGTACGCCGACATCTTCGGGACACTGCCGATTGCCGAGGCGCTGGTGGGCAAGGGCGTGGGCCTTGGCACGGTTCTGGCCTTCATGATGGCGGTCACCGCGCTGTCGTTGCCATCGCTCATCATGCTCAAACGGGTGGTCAAGATCCCGCTGTTGATCACCTTCACGGGTGTTGTCACGGTTGGCATCCTGTCGATCGGGCTGATCTTCAACGCCATAACCAAATGGTTCATCTAGCAAGGGGGAATTGCGATGATCATCAAGATCCTGGGGTCGGGCTGCAAGAAGTGCATTGCCTTGGGCGAGAACGCCAAGGCTGCAGCGGCGGCGGCAGGGAGGCAGGCCGAGATCGTCAAGGTCACCGATTTTGCCGAAATCGCCAGTTACGGCGTGATGTCCACCCCCGGCCTTGTGGTGGACGGCAAGGTCGTCTCGACCGGCAAGGTGCTGACGGCGCAGGAAATCGGGAAGTTCCTGTAATGGATTACCGCGTCCACGCCCGCCGCATCGACGCGCACGGCAGTCTGGCTGTCGCCAAGGAGGCCGAGATCACGCTGGACACCGATCTTGCGGGGCGGCGGGATGCGATGAACCCGGTGGAATTGCTGCTGGCGGCGCTGGCCGCCTGCATGCTCAAAGGGGTGGAACGGGTGACGCCGATGCTGCGCTTCCAACTGGAGGGCGCCGAGGTGCGGCTGGAGGCCGTGCGGCAGGATGCGCCGCCAAAGCTCACGCTGATCCGGTATGAGATCATCGTGGACAGCGCCGAAAGCGACCAACGCCTTGACCTTTTGCACCGGAACCTCCTGAAATACGGCACCATTTCCAATACCCTGTCCCCCGCGGTGCCGCTGCAAGGCACCCTGCGTCGCGCCTGACGTTTTGTCCGTTCCCTGCTGATCCTCGGTTCTTCGATCTGGTTCCTGCGCGCGGCGGACCAAAAGAAGGTATGCCGAAGGTCGGCCCGTCGCTTCAGGGTGTTTCAGATTGGCGCGTTCAGCCCGCCGCATGCGTCGCGCCGGTGCCGGGCACCTTGGTCTCCAATCCCAGCACCTTGGGCAGGGCGCAATCGTCCGCTTCACGTCATTCATGTCGTCGTTCCCCCGTCGTGCGCCGCGACTCTGGGGCGTTGCCGCTTTCAAGCGCGCGATTCTCGCACCGACCAAGCCTCGCGACGCCCTAGATAATGCGCCGGACTGTGCGAACACGACGTAACGCGCCCCTGTTCGGAAAATCATTCCCGAACTTCCGGTTCTTCAACTTCGCTCCGGAGCTGATTTTTCCTGCAGCCCCTCTGGACAGCCCCCGCCCCCTCGGGTAAGACCCGTCGCATCGGGAAAGACAGTCCCGGTGGCGTGCCCGGATAGCTCAGTTGGTAGAGCAGCGGATTGAAAATCCGCGTGTCGCTGGTTCGATTCCGGCTCCGGGCACCACTCATCCCCTGACAATAGTTTGCCTATCAACCTTGGGGTATTCTCCAGCCTCCGCGCCTGCCGTGTCAGCCGCCTGCAGTCATTCCTCAGGCAAGGTGTAGCTCTGCCCAACCTGCAAGGAAGCAGACATGGGAAAACCCCGGTTCACCGGCGTTAACCCATCAGAATGATCCGTGAGCAGAAGGCGGCATTGCCCACGTCCGGGCTTGGCCGGGGGAATGGTCGGCGCGGGGGACGCGGCGTTGCGGGCAATGAAGATGGGATCTCTCGCGCCGACGGGAGATTTGCGCCCCCGAGGCGCACAGAAGGCCGGGCAGGGTAGCTGTCGCCCCCCGGCGCGATCCCGGGGGGCGTGGCGGCGTTACTCGGCTGCTTGGGCGTAATCGCTGACCGGCGGGCAGGTGCAGATCAGGTTGCGGTCGCCGTGCACGTTGTCGACCCTGCCAACGGGCGGCCAATACTTGTCGACCCGGAACGAACCCGGCGGGAAGCAGCCCTGTTCACGCGGATACTTGCGCGTCCAGTCCGCCACCAGGTCCTCCACCGTGTGGGGAGCGTGGCGCAGCGGGCTGTCTTCGGCGGCGATCTCGCCGCCTTCGACCGCCGAGATTTCGGCGCGGATCGCCAGCAGGGCTGTGATGAAGCGGTCGATTTCTGCCTTGGTCTCTGACTCGGTCGGTTCCACCATCAGCGTGCCGGCCACCGGCCAGCTCATGGTCGGTGCATGAAAGCCGTTGTCGATCAGCCGTTTGGCGATGTCATCGACCGTGACGCCCGCTTCGGCAAAGGGCCGGGTATCAAGGATGCATTCATGCGCGACCCGCCCCCGGTTGCCCATGAACAGCACGGGATAGGCCCCGCGCAGCCGCGCGGCGATGTAGTTGGCATTCAGAATGGCAACCCGCGTCGCCTGCGTCAGCCCCGGCCCGCCCATCATCAGACAATAGGCCCACGAGATCAGCAGGATCGACGCCGACCCATAGGGCGCTGCACTGACCGGCCCCTCGGCGCCGCCGGTTTGCGGATGCCCGGGAAGATGTGGCGCAAGATGGGCCTTGACGCCGATCGGCCCCATGCCGGGCCCGCCGCCGCCATGCGGGATGGCAAAGGTCTTGTGCAGGTTGAGGTGGCTGACATCGCCGCCGATCTCGCCGGGTTTCACCAAGCCGACCATGGCGTTCATGTTGGCACCGTCGATATAGACCTGCCCGCCATATTGATGGGTGATCGCGCAGATTTCCCGCACGGTTTCTTCGAACACCCCGTGGGTGGAGGGGTAGGTGATCATGCAGGCTGCCAGCCGGTCTCCGGCTGCCGCCGCCTTGGCGCGGAAATCCTCGACATCGACATCGCCGTTCGGGCTCGACTTGACCACGACCACGTCCATGCCGCACATCTGCGCAGAGGCCGGGTTGGTGCCATGCGCTGACACCGGAATCAGGCAAACCTTGCGCTGGTGATCGCCGCGAGAACGGTGCCACGCCTGAATGGTCAGCAGGCCGGCATATTCGCCTTGCGCGCCGCTGTTGGGCTGCATCGACATGGCGTCATAGCCGGTGATCTCGCACAGCTTTGCCGCCAGATCGTCAATCGCCTCGCGGTAGCCAAGCGCCTGATCCGGCGGACAGAACGGGTGCAGCGCACCGAATTCGGGCCAAGTGATCGGCATCATCTCGGCCGCTGCGTTCAACTTCATCGTGCAAGACCCCAGCGGGATCATCGCGCGGTCCAGCGCAAGGTCGCGGTCAGAGAGGCGCCGCATATAGCGCATCATCTCCGATTCCGCCCGGTTCATGTGAAAGACCGGGTGGGTCAGGTAGGGCGATGTGCGGAGCATGTCTTCGGAAAAGCCCAGACGGCTGCGATGCGGGGGCGCGGCATCAATGCCAAAGGCGCGCAGCACACGCACCAACACCCGCTCATCGGTCGTCTCATCCAACGAGATGCCGACATGCGTGCTGCCCACCTTGCGGAAGTTCAGCCCTTCCTGCCGTGCGGCGGCCAGGATCCCGGCCTGTCCGACGCCCACCTCGACGGTGATGGTGTCAAAGAACGCCTTGGTTTCCACCTTGGCCCCGGCCGCCTGCAAGGCACGGTAGAGCCGTTCGGTCAGAAAGTGCACCCGCTCCGCGATGGCGCGCAGGCCCTTGGGACCATGAAAGACCGCATACATGCTGGCCATGACGGCCAGCAGCGCCTGCGCGGTGCAGACGTTGCTGGTGGCCTTTTCGCGCCGGATATGCTGTTCGCGGGTCTGAAGCGACAGGCGGTATGCCTTGTTGCCGCGCGCGTCGATGGACACCCCGACGATGCGCCCGGGCATCTGGCGTTTCATGTCGTCCTTGCAGGCCATGAAGGCGGCATGCGGCCCGCCATAGCCCATCGGCACGCCGAACCGCTGGGCCGACCCGACGGCGATGTCGGCGCCCATAGCGCCGGGTTCCTTGAGCAGGCACAGCGCCAGCAGGTCGGTGGCGAGCACCGCCACGGCCTTCGCCTCGTGCAGGCGGGCGATATCATCCGTGAAGTCGCGGACATGGCCCCAGGTGCCCGGATACTGGAAGATGGCGCCGAACACCAGGCCCGGTTCCAGAGTCTCGGGGGCACCTTCGATGATCTCGATCCTCAGGGGCAAGGCGCGGGTGCGGATCACCGCGATGGTTTGGGGGTGGCAGTTTTCATCCACAAAGAATGCGCCCGCCTTCGACCGCGCCACGCGCTGTGCCATGACCATCGCTTCGGCGGCGGCGGTCGCCTCGTCCAACAGGCTGGCGTTGGCGACATCAAGGCCGGTCAGATCGCAGACCATGGTCTGATAGTTCAGCAAGGCCTCCAACCGCCCTTGGGCGATTTCGGGCTGATACGGGGTATAGGCCGTGTACCACGCCGGGTTTTCGAGGATGTTGCGCTGGATCGCGGGCGGGGTGACCGTGCCGTAATAGCCTTGGCCGATCAGGCTGGTCATGACCTTGTTCTTCGCCGCCACCGCGCGCATCCGCTCCAGCAGCTCGTGTTCGGCCAAGGGTGCCCAGGTCAGCGGCACCGACTGGCGGATGCTGGCGGGAATCGTTTCGTCGATCAGCGCCTCAAGGCTCGTCACGCCGACGGCGGTCAGCATGTCGGCCATTTCCGCAGGCGACGGGCCGATGTGGCGGCGGTTGGCGAAATCGTAGGCGTTGTAGTCGGTGGGGGTAAAGGTCATGGCTCTCTCCGCCGGGGGCAAGGCCGCCCGCGCTTGCGTGGTCTGTGCCGGTGTGGCCCTGCCGGGTGTCGCGCCAGTGGCGGCGCGACACCCCTGCCGGGCCTGTGTCAGCCGATGAAATCGGCGTATTCGTCCTCGTCCATCAGGTCGTCCAGGACCGACAGGTCCTCGACCTTCATCTTGAAGAACCAGGCGCCCAGCGGGTCCTCGTTCACCAGACCCGGCGCCTTGACCAGCTTTTCGTTGACGGCAACGATTTCGCCATCCAGGGGGGCAAGGATATCGGACGCGGCCTTGACGCTTTCGATCACGCAGACCTCGTCGCCTTCCACCACCTGGGTTTCGGGTTCAGGCAGTTCCACGAAAACCACATCGCCCAGTTGTTCCGCCGCATGCGCGGTGATGCCGACGACGACAACATCGCCGTCAACGCGCAACCATTCGTGTTCTTTGGTATATTTCATCGCAGGGGTCCTCAGCGCTTGTAGGTTGTGGGGTGGAAGGGCAGGGGGACGACCTGCGCGGGCAGCCGACGGCCGCGCACCTCGCCCCAGACGGTTCCGGTGGTTCCGGCGGGCACATAACCCATCGCGATGGGCGCATCGACACTGGGGCCGAATCCGCCCGAGGTGATGGCGCCAAAGTTCCGCCCGCCTTCGGGGGCGTCCCACAGCACGGTGCCTTCGCGCATCGGCGCGCGGCCCTCGGGGCGGATGCCGACGCGAAGGGCCAGTGGGCCGGTGGACAGTTCATCCAGGATCCGCGCCGCACCGGGAAAGCCGCCCGCCCGCGCGCCACCCGTGCGGCGCACCTTCTGAATGGCCCAGCCCAACCCTGCCGCCACCGGCGTCGTCTGGTCGTCGATGTCATGGCCATAAAGCGGCAGCCCCGCCTCCAGCCGCAGACTGTCGCGCGCACCAAGGCCGATGGGTGCGACCTCGTCCATCGCCAGCAGCGCACGGGCAAAGGCATCGGCCCCGGCGTCGGGCGCCGAAACCTCAAACCCGTCCTCGCCGGTATAGCCCGACCGGCTGATCCAGAGCGCACCGAACGCGCTGTCCAGAACAGCGACATCCATGAACCGCATGGCGGCAACCTCCGGCACGATCCGCATCAGCGCGGTTTCCGCCGCCGGACCCTGCAGCGCCAGCAGCGCGCGATCTGTGACGGGCAGCACTTCGGCCACATCGGCCAGATGCGCGGTCATGTGGGCGATGTCGGCGGCCTTGCACGCGGCGTTGACGACGACCAACAGATGATCGCCCCGGTTGGCAAACATCAGGTCATCCAGAATGCCGCCGCGGTCATTGGTGAACAGGCCATACCGTTGCCGCCCCGGCGGCAGACCCGCCACGTCCACCGGCATCAGGGCCTCGAACCCGGCGGCAAGGTCTGCCATTCCGGCGCGGGGCCGCAAGATGACCTGCCCCATATGCGACACGTCGAACAGCCCGGCGGCGGCGCGGGTGTGCAGATGTTCCTTCATCACGCCGGCGGGATACTGCACCGGCATCTCGTAGCCGGCAAACGGCACCATCCGTCCACCCAATTCCACATGCAGGTCATGCAGACCCAACCTTTGAAGATCGCTCACGCGCGCTTCCCCTGTCATGGCCGGTGTTTGCACAGTCCGGCACCGTTCCGGCAGGCCGATCCCTGCCTTGCGATGCCCCCTCTGTCCTTGCCCCGCACGCAGGGCGCCTGAGATCGTTATCCCTTCGGCGGGCGCAAGGCGCCACTCTCCAGAGTTCCAAATCAGGACGGTCCCTTGCGCCTGAGAGTTTACCGGGGCGGTTGCTCCTTCGGCACCGATACGGGGTTGCCCCCGCAGCGGATTCTCCCGATCCTGATGGCCCAAAATTAGCGCGGCGCGGCGCGGACGTGCAAGGGAAATCGAAACCGACGGTATGCAAAAGGATTCCGACATCGTGGCAGCAAGGTTCTTTGGCTACGGCTCTTTGGTCAACCGGGCGACGCATGACTATCCGGGCGCTGAACCCGCCCGGCTGACCGGGTGGCGCCGGGTCTGGGTGCATACCCCGATGCGCCCGGTCGCCTTTTTGTCAGTCGAACCGGCGGCGGGTGTTACCATCGCCGGAGTGGTGGCTGATGTGCCGGGCGGCGACTGGGCGGCGCTGGATGCCCGCGAATTTGCCTATGCCCGGCATCCCGTGGTCGCTGTCGCCGGGGCTGGTGATGTGCCCGCGCAGGTCTATGCCGTGCCGGTGGGCCAGCCGCCGAGCGACCGTCACCCCATCCTGCTCAGCTATCTGGATGCCGTGGTGCAGGGGTTCTTGCGCGAATACGGGCCTGCCGGGGCGGCGGATTTCTTTGCCACCACCGCCGGGTGGAACGCGCCGGTGCTTGATGACCGCGCCGCACCCCGCTATCCGCGCGCCCAGACCCTGAGCCCCGCCGACCGCGCTGCGGTGGATACGGCGTTGGCCGGACTGGGGGTCAGGCTGGTCCGGCCTGCTTGACCACCCGCAAGGCCACCCAGAGCGCCAGCAACCCGAACACCACGCCCCCCACCGCCTGCCCGATCAGCACGCCGCCTGCGCCCCAGATCCCGCCGAACCAGATGGCAAACGGCACGGTCCCCAGCGTGTGCCGCGCCCAGTTGATCGCGGTTGACAGCAAGGGTTTGCCCAGATTGTTGCAGGCCGCATTGGAGATGAAGATCAACCCGTTGAAAAAGAACAGCAGGCACAGCGGCCCGCAGAACAGGAACACCAGTTCGCGCGTGACGCCTTCGGCGTGGAATACATCGGCCAGCGCACCGCGCGCCAGAAACAGCGCCAGCGTGACGACGGCAATGACAGCGCCCATGAACCAGACCGCCGCCCAGATCGTCTGGCGCACCCGGTCCATCCGCCCGGCCCCGGCGTTCTGGCCGATGATCGGCCCGACCGCCCCTGCCAGCGCAAAGATCACCCCCAGCGCCACCGGAGTCAGCCGTCCGGTGATCGCAAGCCCGGCCACCGCCGCCTCGCCGAACGGCGCCATCAGCCGTGTCACCATCGCCTGACCGACCGGCGTTGCCACCTGTGTCAGCACCGCGGGCCCCGCAATCCCCGACAGGGCCCGGACATCGCCCAACAGTGCATCACCGCGCACCGGCACGAAGCCGCCGTGATGGCGCAGGATCGGCCAGATGCCGACCACGAGCATTCCCGTCCGCGATACGAGCCCCGCCAGCGCCGCCCCGGTCAGCCCCAGATCCATCCAGAAGATCAGCACCGGGTCCACCGCCGCCAGAATCCCCGCGCCCCAGACCGTGACCATCATGGACCGCCGTGCATCGCCGTGGCTGCGCAGGATGGCCGACGCGGTGATCGCCGCCATCAGCAATGGTTGCCCCAAGAGCGAGATCGCCAGAAAATGCACCGTGGCCTCGGCCGTCGGCCCGGTTGCCCCCAGCAGGCCCACGATCGGCCCCAACAGCGCCCAGACCAGCGCGCTGAACGCCACGCCCAGCCCCGCCGACAGCGCCATCCCGCTGGAGGCGCGTTGCCGGGCAAGTTCCGGGTCGCGCTGCCCCAGCGCGCGCGCCACCAACGCGGATACCGCGATGGACACGCCGATTCCGAACGACGTGGTAAAGAACAGCACCGCCCCGGCATAGCCGACCGCCGCTGTTGCCACCGGGTCCATCAGCCACGAAATGTAGAGGATGTTGACCAGATCGACGACAAAGATCGCCATCAACCCGATCGATGACGTCAGCGACATCACCACCACGTGCCGCCACAGGCTGCCGGTCACGAACTTTGCCTGCGCCTGCATCACCGGGGTCGCCTTTCGCCTGGGTCAAGACATCCCGCAGGACAGTCGGTCGGGTCGTATCCGCGCAAGGCCGGTCAACCCGGCCCTGCGCCCTGCGCGGCAGGTCAGGCCGCGCGCACCACCTGCAGCAGCGGCATCAGCTGCGCCATCTCGGGGCCGTGGTCCATGCCCGTCAGCGCCCGGCGCAGCGGCATGAACAGCCCCTTGCCCTTGCGCCCGGTCGCGTCCTTCACGGCGTTGGTCCAGGCTGCCCATGTACCGGTATCCCAAGGCCGGGCGGGCAACAGTGCCAGTGCATCGCGCACGAACCCGGCATCCTCGGGGGCGACCACCGGCTCGGCCCCGTCGCGGCACAGCGTCCACCAACGGTCCAGATCGGCCAGGATTTCGATGTTCTGGCTTGCCACCGTCCAGAAGCCGGGCTGCAGGTCCGCAGGCACACCCAGCGCGTCCAACTGCCCCGTCACCGCCGCCAACGGCAACCGCTGAAGGTGGGCGCGCGTCAGCGGCTTCAGGTCGTCAGGGTTGAACTTGGTCGGCGCCGAACCGAAACTGCCGATGTCAAAGCCTTCGGCCAATTCATCCAGCGACCCGGCCAGTTCCACCGGCTTTGACGACCCCAGCCGCGCCATCAGGCTCAGCAGCGCCAGCGGCTCGATCCCGGCGGCGCGCAGGTCGCGCAAGCTGAGCGTGCCCAGACGCTTGGACAGTTCCTCGCCCTGGGCGCCGGTCAGCAGGCTGTGATGGGCAAAAGCCGGCGGCGTGCCCCCCATCGCCTGGATGATCTGGATTTGCGTTGCGGTGTTGGTCACATGGTCGGCGCCCCGCACGATATGCGTGACCCCCATGTCGATGTCATCGACCGATGATGCAAAGGTATAAAGCACCTGCCCATCCGCCCGGATCAGCACCGGGTCCGATACGCTGGCCGCGTCGATGGAAATCGGGCCAAGAATTCCGTCGGTCCATTCAATCCGCGACTGGTCCAGCAGGAACCGCCAGTATCCCGCGCGCCCCTCGGCGCGCATGCGCGCCTTATCGTCGTCGGTCAGCTTCAGCGACGCGCGGTCATAGACCGGCGGCTTGCCCATGTTCAGCAGTTTCTTGCGCTTCAGGTCCAGTTCGGTCGGCGATTCAAACGCCTCATAGAACCTGCCCACGCGCTTGAGGTCCTCGGCTGCTTCCATATAGCGGCCCAGACGGTCCGACTGGCGTTCCACCCGGTCCCATGTCAGGCCCAGCCATTCCAGATCGCGCATGATGCCGTCGGCATATTCCTGTTTTGACCGTTCGCGGTCGGTGTCGTCCAGCCGCAGGATGAACTGACCGCCCGACTTGCGCGCGATCAGATAGTTCATCAGCGCGGTGCGCAGGTTGCCGACATGGATGTAGCCCGTGGGCGAAGGGGCAAAGCGGGTAACGGTCATGGGATGTCTCCGGTGCAGGCGCCTGTCTTTCACAGCCGCCCGGAAAAGTCCATATCAGGGCAGGAGGTGCCCCATGACCACGCCAGACAACCCCGGACCCGATTGGACCAGCCACCCCGCGCCATCCTTGGCCGATCTGGAGCGCATGGCGCATGAAGCGGTGGCGACATTGCCGGTCGCGTTCCGCGCGGCCGCCACCCGCGTGGCGCTGCGGGTCGATGATTTCCCGTCGCAAGAACTGATGGATGCGATGGATATCGAAGACCCCTATGAACTGACCGGACTGTACGAGGGCACGCCCTTGACCGAAAAGTCCGTATCCGACCAGCCGCAGATGCCCGATGCGGTCTGGCTGTTCCGCCGCCCGATTCTGGAGGAATGGATCGACCGGGGCGATGTGGCGCTGGGCGATCTGGTGGCGCATGTCATGGTGCACGAACTGGCGCATCATTTCGGGTGGTCAGACGATGATATCGCGGCGATTGACCGCTGGTGGGAATAGCAGGCCATCCGCCCCACCGTAGGCGCAGGCGGGGCGCCTGATACCCCTGTTTCTAGGGCGGCGTGCATTCCTGCACGCCGCTTTGTGCGTTTTTGGAATGTTTTGCACGGAACCGTGACCGGTCTGCAGGCGATGACACCCTATCCTTAAGTCTGTGCAAAAAATCCGAGGGAGGTTTCCATGTCCACATCATTGACCCGGCGTCAGGCACTGGTTGCTGCCGCTGCCGCGCCCGTTGCCGCTTCATTCTTGCCCGGCACCGCACTGGCGGCCGCGCCGCTGCAAGGCCCGTCCTCGCCGCGGCTGTCCACCCGTGTCGTCCTTGGCGGTTATGAGGTGACGGCGCTTTTGTCCGGCACCCGCACCGTTGAAAACCCCAAGGAAATCTTCGGCCTCAACGCCGGGGACGCGGCGTTTGACGCGGCTTCCGAAGCGGCCTTCCTGCCCACCGACAAGGCGCAGTTCTTCTTTACCCCGACGCTGGTCAACACCGGCTCGGAGTTGATCCTGTTCGATACCGGCGTCTCGGCGCAGGGGATCGTGGCGGCGCTGGCGGATGCTGGCGTGACGCCCGACCAGATCGACACCGTGGTGCTCACCCACATGCACGGCGACCATATCGGCGGCCTGATGGGTGAAGCAGGGCCAACCTTTGCCAACGCGCGCTATGTGACCGGGGCGGCAGAGCACAACCATTGGTCCGGCGCGAACAACGAAGGTTTTCAGAAGAACGTTGTGCCGCTCAATGACCGCATGACCTTCCTCGACGACGGCGGTGCGGTCGCCCCGGGTGTGACGGCGATGCTGACGGCGGGCCATACGCCGGGGCACATGGGCTATATGATCGAAAGCGATGGCAACCAGTTGATGCTTATCGGGGATGTGGCGAACCATCCGATCTGGTCGGTGCAGAACCCCGACTGGGAGGTGCGGTTCGATGCCGACAAGGCCGCAGCCGCCGCGACGCGGCGGCGGGTGTTCGGCATGCTCGCTGCGGACCGGGTGCCCTTCATCGGCTACCACATGCCGTTTCCCGCGCTGGGCTACGTCGCGGCAGAAGGTGACGGGTTCCGCTATGTTCCCGCGTCCTACCAGATGATGCTGGGCTGAACGGCACCGGGCCTGTGCCAAGGGGGCTTTTCAAGGGGGGCGGCGCCCCCCTTGAAGCGGGGGAGCGGGGGCGGCAGCCCCCGCTTCCTCCCCTTATTGCAGGTCCTGCCCCAACCATGCGCCAATCGCCACCACTATGGCGGCCGCAAGCACTGCCAGCGTGATCTTCCATACCGACCAAGGCCGTTCGCCGCGCACCTTGCCGGTTTGTCCGTTCACCACGAACCGCCACGCCTTGCCGCCATAGCGGTACGCCGCCGTCCAGACCGGCAACAGGATGTGTTTGAAGGTCTCGGACGACCAATCGGTGTCGATGCGGTCGATCCGCTGTTCGTCGCCTCCGATGGCTGCGCGCACATCCTGCGCGATCACCGCCGCCATCCGGTCACGGGCCACCGCATGCCCGTCCCGCAGCGGCACGTTATAGGCTTCGGCCTGAAACCCGGACAGGAAATCGTCGCGCATCGGTTGCAGGGCCGCCAGATCCCACGGCGCCAGTGCCTCGGTATCGCCTTGTGGCAGGCTGGTGGACCCGATCACCAGCACGTCGTCAAACCGCCGCGAGACCCAGCCTGATACCGGGGTCCAGCGCACGCGGCGCACCCGTTCCTGCCGCTGCACGTTGCGTCCATTCTCTTGAACGGTCACGGTGCGGGTTTCGTAGTAGGCATCGCCACGTTGCCCGGCATAGCGGGATCGGGTCGCGGCATCGAAGGTCCAGAACGGCACATAGATGCCGGTCAACAGGCGCCCCTTGCGCGCGTATTCCTGCAACCCGTTGGGGGCAAACCACAACCGGCCCAGCCACGCCACCATGGCCGCCCGCGCATCGCGTTCGGGGACGGCAAAGGGCAGCAGCGCCTGAGGCCGGATCGCCCGGTGGACCTGCTGTCCGGGAATGATCGGAGTCGCGCAGAACGGGCAGGTGGTGGCGGTGACGGTGCCGCCCAGTTCCAGCTCCGCCCCGCACCCGGGGCAGCGCGAGACCCGGCTTTCCACCACCGCATCGCCCAGGCTGCCGCGCAGCCCGGCGGCAAGGTCAAGTTCCGCCAGCGCCGAGGCGCGCGACCGTGCCGGCGCTTCGGGCACCGGCTGGGTATGGCCACAGTGCCGGCACACCAGCGCCCCTGCGGCGGGGTCAAAGGCAAGCTTTGCGCCGCACGCTTCGCAAGGCCAGCCGTCTGCGGCCCGCTCCATCGCGGCCTCAGCCCTGCGGCGGGGGCGGGGGCAGGCGTGACACCACCGAGGCAAGCGCCGGAACATCGCCAGCCGGCTGCCACCCTGCCATGCCCGGTGTCCAGACCTGTGTTGCCCGCCCCAGCCGCCCTTGCGCCGCCAGTCCCTGCAACCCCGCCATGTCAAAGGGCCCAAGGCTTTGCCCACCTTCGGCCACATGCCACTCGGGCGCCGGCACCGGGGGCGGCGCCGGAGGGGCAGCGCCCCGCGCGCCGCCTCCGCCCCACGGCCCCCCGACACCCATCGCCGCCCCCATCGCGGCGCCCAGACCTGCGCCCATCGCCGACCCTGGCGCATCGGCGGCCTTGCCCATCGCCTCGGCGGCTGCGAACTGGCCATATTTGGCCAGATCACCGACGATACCCATCGAGGTGCGCTGATCCAGCACCTTTTCCACCGCCTCCGGCAACGAGATGTTTTCGATCACGAAATCAGGCAGTTCCAACCCATAGGCTGCCACCGCAGGTGCCATTTCCGCGGCCACCAGCTTGCCCAGATCGCGCAGGTTCGCCGCCATGTCGAGCGCGGGGATGCCCGCGCGCGCCACCACGCGGGAAAACTCCTGCACGATCACGTCGCGGATATGCACCGAGATTTCCTCGGTTGTGAACTCGCCATCGGTGCCGACGATTTCGGTCATGAACCGGCCCGGATCGACCACCCGCATCGAATAGGCCCCGAAGGCCCGCACCCGCAACGGCCCGAATTCCGGATCCCGCAGCATGACCGGGCTGCGCGTGCCCCATTTCTGCCCGGTGAAGCGGGTGGTGTTGACGAAATACACCTCGGACTTGAACGGCGACGAAAACCCGTGATCCCAGTGTTGCAGCGCCGTCAGCACCGGCATGTTGTTGGTCTCGAGCATGTAAAGGCCCGGCCCGAACACATCGGCCAACTGCCCTTCGTGGATGAACACTGCCGCCTGACCTTCGCGCACCGTCAACTTGGCGCCATACATGATGGCATGGCCATGCCGGTCCAACCGCCACACCATCGTGTCCCGGGTGTCGTCCACCCAGTGGATCACGTCGATGAACTGACCCTTGAGAAACCCGAAAACCATCGCCGCCCTCCCTGTCCGCGCCCCGGCGCGGGCGCATCCGCCCGGCCAGCGCCAAATAAAAAAATCCCACCCCGGGCCGGTCGCGTCAGCTGCCCCCGCCTGCGACGGCCTGCACCACCGGCCCCAGCACCGCGCGGACCTCGGCCTCGCGCATGCCGGGCGTCAGGCGCGGATCATAAAGCATCCGCAGCAGGGCCTCGTCCATGCTGGTCAACGTGGCGAATTCCTCATCATCAGTGAAAATCGACGGGCGCGCGCGGGCATAATCGTTGGCCAGCCCCAGCCCTTGCGCGATTTCCTCGTGCAGGCAAGACAGCCGCAGCAGATCGGGCAGTTCCGACCGCACCACCGCCAGCGCGGCGGAATAAACCGGGCTGTCACCATCGGAAATGGCCAGCACCATGCAAAACGTCGAAAGGCCCATGCCGGTCGCCGCGTTCAACTCGCGCGGGTCAAGCCCGGGAAACAGCGCCGACCATTCGCGCCCCATACCGGGCCGTTCGTCTTCGGATACAAGATAAACCCAATAGTTCGGTGCCGCGTCGGTCACCCGGATCGTGAGACCCGTCAAGCGTGACAGCCGGGCGGCATAGGCCGTCACTGACGCCCGGTCGCGGACGCGCTGCGCCTCGGGGACCGAAGGGCCAAACCGCAGCCCGATCCGCACCGGCCCCTTCCAGCGGCGCAGGCGCGACGGCGTTTCCTGCGCCACGAGCCGCCCGCCCCGGCTGAGGTATTCGTCGTAAAGCGCGATCCGCACGAAATTTTCCGCCAGTTCACGCGGGCCATAGGGCGTGTCAGGCCCGCCGCCATCGGTGCGCAGCAGCCCGCGTGTCAGCAGATCGGCCTCCACCCGCGCGAAATGCGCGGCCACCGCAAGGCTTGCCTCGGAGGGGCCCGCGGGTTCTGGCGGCGGGGCCTCGGGGGCGGGGCGCGGGCGGGCCATCGGCGCCTTGGGCGCCAGCTGCGCGCAGCCCGTCAGCGCGGCTGCCAGCAGCACCGCGCCCAAAATCCGCAAGACCGGCGTGCCACGTTCCGTCATCTTATCCCTTGGCCGCGCGCGTACTGGTCGAAACCAGCGTCTCGCGCAGGTCGCTTTCCAGCTTTTGCAGATCCTGCTCAGCCGCCGCACGCCGCTTCTTGCCTTCTTCGGCGATGCTCAGGCTTTCCTGAATGGTCGCGATCAACGTTGCATTGGCCTTTTTCACCGCCTCGATATCGAACACGCCACGCTCCATTTCCTGCCGTACAACGCGGTTGGCCTGCTGCAGGTTCTCGGCGTTGGCAGTCAACAGATCGTTGGTCAGGTCGTTCGCGGCACGGATCGATTCTGCGGCCTCGCGGCTGCGCTGGATGGTCACCGCCTGAGCCAGTTGGGTTTCCCACAGCGGCACGGTGTTGACGAGGGTGGAATTGATCTTTGTCACCAAGGACTTGTCGTTTTCCTGCACCAGCCGGATGGACGGCAGGCTTTGCATGGTGACCTGTCGGGTCAGCTTGAGGTCATGGACCCGGCGTTCCAGATCGTCGCGCGCCGCGCGCAGGTCGCGCAGGTCTTGCGAGCGGAGCATCTTGTCGGCTTCGGTGGCCTGTTCCATCGCCGCGACCGCGACCGGAATGACGGTGGATTCAATTTCGGCCAGCTTGGCTTCGCCTGCGGCAATGTAGAGTCCGAGTTCGCGGTAAAACTCCAGCGTCTTGGCATAAAGCTTGTCCAGCGCCTTGATGTCGGTCAGCAGCCGGTGTTCGTGGCCCAGCAGGGTTTCGGTGATCTTGTCGATCTGGGCCTGCACGGTTTCAAACCGGGCGACGAACTTGGCAAAGGGCGCGGCGCGGCCCATCAGGCGCTCCCACCAGCTGGCTTTGCGCCGCACATCGAGTTCCGACACCGAGAATCCGCGGATGGTGGACACGATCTGGGCCAGCGCGTCCCCCGCGGGCCCCACGTCCTTGTTTTTCACATCGGCGAGCATTTCCTGGCTGATGACCTGCAGTTCCGACTGCGCCTTCGACCCGAACCCGATGATCGACTGGGTGGACCGAATATCCAGTTCCGCCATCCGCGTGCGGATTTCCTCGGCCATCGGGGCCGGTGCTGCGGCCAGCGGCACCACCTCGCCGCCCGGTTCGGGCAGCACAAGGGCGGTGACCTGCTCGACTTCGGCAAGGGTCGCAACGGCGGCGGCGCGGGTGGTCTCGGACATGGCGTAGGCCTTTCACTTGCAAAGGGGCGGCGCCGGGGCGCGGCCAAAGGGGTCAGAGGCGCGGCGCATCCTGTGCCAGCCGTTCTCGCAGCACTTCGATTTCCACATCCAGCCGGGTGCGGTCGTTGGACAGCAGAACCTCGGTGCGCTGGGCAAAGCGGGTGTCCAGGTCCTCGAGCAAGGCGGCATAGTCGGCGCGGGCCTTGGGGTCGCGGCTGGCGGTCTGGATCTGCGCGAACCGCGCGGTCGCGGCCCGCGCGCCATCCAGATACACCGACAGGTATTTGCGCGCCGCCGTCAGGTCGCGCGGGTCGTTCTCCAGCGTGCGGAACATCGCACGGGCGGTGGCGGCAAAGCGGTCGAGCTTGTCCATGATCTCGCGGTCGGCGACGGGGCGCGCGGCCTCTCGCATCGCGGTCAGGTGGCGCTCGGCTTCGGCCACCGCAGTCGCAACGCGTTCGGTCTGGAACGCATCGGTCCCTTGCATCCCCTTGTCCGACATCGGGTCGGGCCCGAAGCTGACCAGATGCAGCACGCCGCCGAACGCGCCCAACAAGACCGGCGCCAGCAGACCCGCCCCCGGCGCCCACGCAGCAAGGCCGACGCCCAAAGCGGTCAGCACCGAGGCGAATATCTTGCGCGGAATGGCCGGGCGGCGGGCGATGGCGCGCGCCTCCCACGCCTCATGCGCGCGCTCGCCCTCGCGGGTCAGCCACGCGGCGAGCATCAGGATGCCAAAGGCGGCAAGGTCAGCCGACAGGCCCACGGGCCCTTGCAGAAACCCGGTGACCGGCAGGATGAAGGGCAGCACGAACAACAGATTGCTGCGTGCGCCCGCGCGCGCCGGGCGTGCCGAAGCCAGCGGCGGCGGCGCAGCGCCGGGTCCCGGTTTGGCGCCGGGGCTGTATTTGCCGCCAAAGCGCTGCGTCATGCGCCCATCCCCGTCACCGAGGCATAGATGATCAGCACCGCCAGCAGTGCAAATGCGGTTCGCCGGATGCCCGATTGTCCCATACTGCGCCCCTGTGGCAGGTGTTCCATACCACTATAGGCCAAGCCCGTCCCCCCTGCCAGCAGGGCACAGGGGGAATTCGTGCGCGCAGGCATCACTTTGCCGCCGCAAGGGCGCGCGCCGGACCGCGCGGCGCGCATTCACGCACAACGACGCCGCTCACCGCCGGGGCCGTCAGCCCTTGCGGCCGGGCGTCCGCGGCTTGCCGCCGGGGGTGGCGTTCCGGCCCGGAGCCCCCGGGCCGCGGGGGCCGCCCGACGGGCCGCGCGGGGCC
>JAUXPG010000446.1 GCA_030683915.1 Gemmobacter sp. | reverse complement strand
CCGGGCGAATAAGGGGAAGCAAGATGGATGAAGTGGTGAAAACCTCGACCGAGGCGCAGCGCAAGGAATTCTATGGCCGGTTGGCGACGCAGAACCTTGCGCCCCTGTGGGAGGTATTGCGCGGCCTGCTGCCATCCGAACCACGGTCCAAGGCGGCGCCGCATCGCTGGGTCTATGACGACCTGCGCCCGCTTTTGCTGGAATCGGGTCGCTTGCTGACCGCGCAAGAGGCGGAGCGCCGGGTGCTCGTGCTGGAAAACCCCGCGCTGGCGGGCATGTCGCGGGCGACCGCGACCATGTATGCGGGCATTCAGCTGATCATGCCGGGCGAAACGGCGCCCGCGCATCGGCACACGCCGTCGGCGCTGCGCTTCATGCTGGAGGGCGAAGGCGCGATCACCGTGGTCGGAGGGGAACGCACGACCATGCGCCGCGGCGATTTCATCATCACCCCGTCGTGGGCGTGGCATGACCACGGCAACGAAGGGACCGAGCCCTGCGCCTGGCTCGATGGACTTGACCTGCCATTGGTGCAATTCTTCGAGGCGGGGTTCAACGAGCATTACAACGACGACCGCCAGTCCATCGTCCGCCCCGAAGGCGATTCCTTGGCGCGGTTCGGGTCGGGGATGCTGCCGTTGAACGCGTCCAGCCGCTATGGTCTGACGACACCGATCTTCAACTACCCCTACACCCGGACCCGTGCCGCGCTGGTCGCGGCGGCGGCGGGCGAGGCGCCGGACCCGCACGAAGGCGTAACCCTGCGTTATGCCAACCCGATCGACGGCGGCTGGGCGATGCCCACGATGGCGGCGTGGATGATGCATCTGCCCGCAGGCTGCGAAACCCGCCCCATGCGCTCCACCGACGGGCAGGTGATGGCGCTGGCCGAAGGCGCGTTGACCGCGCAGATCGGTGACAAGCGCTATGATCTGGCCGAAAGCGATGTCGCCGTGGCACCGGGCTGGACATGGCGGAGCTATCGGGCCGAGCGCGACAGTTTCCTGTTCGTGTTCTCTGACCGCGTGGCGCAGGAAAAACTGGGGCTTTACCGCGAACAGCGCGGCGCCTGAGACGAAGGAAGAACAAAGATGCGTTTTTGCCGTTTCGACGACAACCGCCTTGGCGTGGTCAAGGGGGATATGGTCCATGACGTGACCGCCGTGCTGGACGATCTGCCATCCCTGCGCTGGCCCTTGCCGCCCGGGGACCATTTCTTCAACCACTTCGCGGCCTTGCGCCCGAAGATGGAGGCGATGGCCGCGCAGGTGCCGGGCCGCCCGGTGGCCGGTGTGCGGCTGTTGTCGCCGGTGGCAAACCCCGGCAAGATCATCGCGGCGCCGGTGAACTATCAACTCCATCTTGATGAATCCCGCGCCGACACCGGCATCAACTTTGGCACGCACGTCAAGACGATCGCCGATTATGGCGTGTTCCTGAAGGCCGGATCGTCGCTTATCGCGCCTTCTGATCCGGTGATCGTGGACCGCACCGACCGGCGGACCGACCATGAAATCGAACTGGCGCTGGTGATCGGGCGCACCTGTCGCCGCGTGTCGGAAGACGACGCGCTGGAGTATGTGGCGGGCTATATGATGGGCCTCGACATGACCATCCGCGGCACCGAGGACCGGAGTTACCGCAAGTCGCTGGATACGTTCACCGTGCTGGGCCCGTGGTGCGTCACCGCCGATGAGGTGGGCGAACCGTCGAACATCGGGTTCGAAATCCACGTTGATGACGAACCCCGCCAGAAATCCAACAGCGACTTGCTGATTTGGGGGGTTCGCAAGCTGATCTCGTATGCCTCGCACGCCTATACCCTGCACCCCGGCGACGTGATCCTGACCGGAACCCCCGAAGGGGTGGCCCCGGTGGCGCCGGGTAACACGATGCACTGCCGGATGGACCGGATCGGGTCCATGTCGGTCCGGGTCGCGTGATGGCGCCGGTCCTGATTGCGGGGGCGGGCATCGGCGGGCTGACCGCGGCCGCCTGCCTGCTGCAAGCGGGGATCGACGTGCAGGTGTTCGAACAGGCGCCCGCGCTGGGCGAAGTTGGCGCGGGCATCCAGATCAGCGCCAATGCGGGCCGGGTTTACCGGCATCTGGGCTTGATGGAGGCGGTGCGCGCGGCGGGGGCGGTTCCGGCGCTTTATCGGTTCCGCATGTTCGACACGGGCGAGGTGTTGCAAACCATCCCCCTCGGGGCGGGCTATGAGGCGCGGCATGGCGTGCCTTATGTCACCATCCACCGCGCCGACCTGCATGCCCTGCTGGTGGACCGGGTGCGCAGCCTCAAGCCCGATGCGATCCGGCTGGGGGTCGGGGTGCAGGGCTATGAAAGCGGGCCGGACGGCGCGGTATTGCAGACATCGCAAGGTCCGGTGGCGGGGTCGGCGGTGATCGGCGCGGATGGCGTGCGGTCCGCCATCCGCGCGCAGATGTTGGGGAATACGCCCGCCGAGTATACCGGAGATTGTGTCTGGCGCGCGATGGTGCCGACGGCGGATCTGCCACCAGAACACCAAACCGATTGCGTGGATATCTGGGTGGGTCCGCATCGCCACGCCGTCACCTACCCCCTGCGCGGGGGCGCGCTGACCAACTTTGTCGGCTGTGTGGAATATGACGGCTTGCCCGAGGACAGTTGGACAACCGCGCGCCCTTGGGCGGAAATGCAGGCCGATTTCACCGGCTGGCATCCGATGATCGGCGCCTTGATCGACCATGCGGCGCGCGACCAGTGCTATCGCTGGTCGCTCCGCATCCGCCCGCCGGTGGACAACTGGACGGATGGGCGCGTGACCCTGCTAGGCGATGCCGCGCATCCGACCTTGCCTTACATGGCGCAAGGGGCCGCGATGGCGGTTGAGGATGCCGTGGTGCTGGCGCGCTGTCTGGACGGGGCCGAGGTGCCGGGCGCACTCGCCCGGTATCAACAGGCCCGTCTGGCGCGCACGTCACGGATCGTGACCGAGTCCACCGCCAACCGCGCGCTGTTCCATCAGCCCGACCGCGACCGGCTTCAGGCTGCGTTTGCGGCCCGCGACATGAACGCCGAACGCACCGCCTGGCTGTTTTCCTACGACCCCGTTTCAGTCGATCTGGGCGCCTGACCCGGCTGCCCCAAGGCCGCTGACCAACGGGCAAGCGGAACCAATGCCGCCGCGATGGGGTTGTCCCGGCAGCCCCATCCCTGCCGGCAGGGTTGTAATGGGGGAAAAGTATTCCATATACCATCCATGCGGATGGTGGATGGAGGATCAATGTCGAAACCAGCAAAGGCCGCCGCGTCCCGCGCGCCAGAGTCCGAAAAGATCACGCTGAACCTTGGCTTTGTCGATCTTGGCCAGATCGACCTGCTGGTGGGCGAAGGATTCTACTCCAACCGCAGCGATTTCATCCGCACTGCGATCCGCAACCAGATCGACCGGCACGGCGAAACCGTGCGCCAGTTGATCAGCCGCAAAAGCGTGCACCTTGGTCTGCGCCACATCACCCGTGCCGAACTGGCCGAGGCCGAGGCGGCGGGACAGACGCTCGACATACGGGTGCTGGGCCTGGCGGTCATCGCGCCCGATGTCGCGCCCGACCTTGCCCGAACCACGATTGCCGCCCTGAATGTTCTGGGCGCACTGCATGCCAGCGATGCCGTCAAGGCCGCACTGGCAGACCGGATCACCTGAAAAAGGAACACCAATATGAACCCTGATCTGACGCGCGGCATGGCCAAGGCCACCGAACTGACCCGCAGCGGCAAACTGGCCGAAGCGACGGCGTTGATCCAGAGCCTGCTGGGCCACGGCACAGCCGATGTCGCCCCTCCCGGCGCCGGCGCCGGCGACCTGATCGATGGCGATTTCACCCGGTTGGACTCCGCCTCCACCGCGCCGCCCAAACCGGCCGCGAAAAAGGCCCGCCCGGTTGGCACCCCGCTGGCCGAAACGCTGCGCAAGATCAGGGCGGGGGGCATGCCCGCCCGTGGCCCACTGGCCGATCCGCTGCCGTTGCCTGCCGGCGCGCAGTTCCTGTCGCTGAGCTACAGCGGGCCGCAGGGCAGCCGCGATTACCGGCTTTACATCCCGGCCAAGCGGCCCAAGGGGCCGATGCCGCTGATCGTGATGCTGCACGGCTGCACCCAGACACCCGAGGATTTTGCCATCGGCACCGGCATGAACGCGTTGGCCGAGGATCACGGCTGCCTGATCGCCTATCCGGCGCAGCCATCGGGGGCCAACGCGCAGAAATGCTGGAACTGGTTCCGCCCCGAGGATCAGGGCCGCGACCGCGGCGAACCGGCGCTGATCGCCGGTCTGACCCGCGAAATCCAGACCGCCTATCCTGCTGATCCGGCGCGCACCTATATCGCGGGCCTGTCGGCAGGGGGGGCCGCCGCCGTTCAGGTGGCTGCCGCCTACCCCGATATCTTTGCCGCGGTCGGGGTTCATTCCGGCCTGCCGGGGGGCGGGGCGCGGGACATTCCCTCGGCTTTCGCCGCCATGCGCAACGGCACCAGCAGCACGCCGCACCCCGTCGTGGTGCCGACCATCGTGTTTCATGGTTCGGCGGACAGCACGGTGAATCCCCGGAACGGGGCCGAAACGATGGCACAGGCCCTTCACGCCATGCCGGGCCTGCGCCGGACGACGCGGCAGGGCACCGCGCCCGGCGGACGGCGCTATCGCGTGACGGCGCATACCCATGCCGAGGGCCCCACCCTTGCGGAACATTGGGAAATCGACGGCGCTGGCCACGCATGGGCGGGGGGCCACCCCAAGGGCAGCTTTACCGACCCGAAGGGCCCTGCGGCATCGGCACAGATGCTGCGGTTCTTCCTGCAACATTCGCGGGGGTGAAGGGGCTAGGGGCCCGGTGTGATCTCGGGTGGAGTGAAGGCGCGCATCTCGGGCGCCTCACCTGCAAGCCGCTCCACGAAGACGACTGTGGTGTGCGCGGTCGGACCCTGCGCCAGACGCGAGGTTGGTTTGTCCAAGGTCAACACGTTGACGTTGCCGTGCCTGTCCAGCCCGTCGGGTGACAGGTCCAGCCACGCGCCGGTTGCCAGTTGCAGACAACCGCGCGCCACGTCGTCCGACAGTACCGCACCGGCCAGACAGGCGCCGCGCGCCGAACGCACCACGATCACATCGCCGGTGGAAATGCCGCGCCGGGCGCCTTCGTCGGGGTGCATGCGCGCCGGTTCGCGGCCCGCAACCTTGCCCCCGCGCGAATGCGGGCCGTGGTCATACTGGCTGTGCAGCTTGCGGGACGGCTGGTTTGACACCAGATGCAACGCCCCCTCGGGCGCGTTGCCGAGCCATTCGGCCGGGGGCATCCATGTCGGCAGGCCGGGGCAGTCGTCATAGCCGAACCCTGCAACGGTCGCGGAAAATATCTCGATCCGGCCCGAGGGGGTGCGCCGCGGGTGAGCGCCCGGGTCGCTGCGGAAGGCGTGCAGCAGCGGGCGCGGCGCGGGCAGGGTTTCCAGCCGGAATTCGCCGCTGTCCCAGAATGTATCGAAATCCGGCAGGTTATACCCGTGCCCTGCCGCCACTTCGGCAGACTCGCGATAGATTTTTCGCAACCATCCCATCTCGTCGCGCCCTTCGGCAAAGGCGTCGGCTTGCCCAAGGGCGCCCGCAATCGCCGTAAATATCGCATGGTCGCTTTGCGCCGCACCAAAGGCGGGAACCGCCTGCTTCATCGCGTAAAGATGCGGCTCGCCTTTCAAGAACCCCAGATCGTTGCGTTCGGGCGGCAGCGTGCAGGGCAGCACGATGTCGGCGTGTCGGGCGTTGGCATTCCAGAACGGTTCATGCACCACGATGACCTCGGGCCGCTTCCATGCGCGGCGCAGGCGGTTCAAATCCTGCTGGTGGTGAAACGGGTTGCCGCCCGCCCACCAGATCATGCGGATGTCGGGGTAGCGGTATGTGCCGCCATCATAGTCAAACCCACCGCCGGGGTGTTCGAGCATGTCCGACAGCCGCGCGACGGGAATGAAATCCGGCACGGGGTTGGCGCCTTGCGGAAATCCCGGCCAGGAAAACGGCAGCGGCACGTTGCCGATCTGGTTGGCGGCGGAATAGCCAAGGCCGAAGCCACCTCCCGGCAGGCCGATCTGCCCCAGCATGGCCGCAAGCGTGATGGTCATCCACACCGCCTGTTCGCCGTGGTCGGCACGTTGCAGCGCAAAGGCCATGCCGATCATCGTGCGGCCCCGCGCCATCCGGCGGGCCAGGTCGCGGATTTGCGCCGCGTCCAGCCCGGTGATGCCCGCTGCCCAATCGGCAGACTTCGGAACCCCGTCGGCATCGCCGCACAGGTAAGCGCGGAACCTGTCATAGCCCACGGTGTAGCGGTCCAGAAAGGCGCGGTCGGCCAGGCCTTCGGTTTCCAGAACATGCGCAAGGCCCAGCATCAGCGCGACATCGGTGTTCATCCGGGGCGCGACCCATTCGGCGCCAAGGTCGGCATCCACATCGTCTCGCAGCGGGCCGATGTGGACAAACCGGGTGCCCGCCGCACGCGCCGCCGCCAGACGGTCGCGCACGGTATGGGCCCCAACCCCGCCAAAGCTGACCTGCGCGTTGCGGGTGGGAAGACCCCCGAACGCGACGAACAGGTCAGTATGTCCGGCAATCAGGCCCCACGGGGTATGGTTGCCCGAGAGCCCATCCTGCGAGCCGATGATATGGGGCAAAACCACTTCGGCGGCCGCATAGCTGTGGGTGTTGACCGACCGCGTGAACCCGCCGACAAGGTTCAGAAACCTGTGCAACTGGCCCGAAGCGGTGTGAAACCGGCCCGCACTGGCCCAGCCGTAAGATCCGCCAAAGATCGCGCGGTTGCCGTAGGTGCCGATGATCCGGGTCAGGTTGCCTGCCACCAGCCGTATGGCGGTGTCCCACGAGACGGCCACGAAGCCGTCCTCGCCCCGGCGGGCGCCTGCGTCACCGTCCAGAAATCCACGCCGGATCATCGGTTGCCCGATCCGCATGGTGCCCGTCAGCGTGCCCATCAGATTGTCGTTGATGCGGGTTGGATTGGGGTCGTCGGGCGCAGGGCCGATGGCAGTGATGCGCCCGCCCTCGACCCGGGCTTCGGCCCGCCCCCAATGGTTCAGCAAAACAGGCATGGTGCGGCCGTTTCCGGCTAGGGCTGTGGCGCGCGCACCCCCGACGGCGGCGCGCGGCCATCATGCCGCAACCGGATGCGCGTTGTCGAGTTCCGGTCTTATCCGCCGCGCCGGGCGTCTTCGATCATCATCAGCGCGGCTTTGCCTGCGATCATCATCGTCGGGGCGTTGGTGTTGCCCGACGGGATGGTGGGCATGACCGACGCGTCCGCGATCCGCAGGCCGCGCAGGCCGATCACGCGCAACCTGTCGTCCACCACCGCCATCGGGTCATCGGGCCGCCCCATGCGCGCGGTGCCGACCGGGTGAAAGATGGTGGTGCCGATTTCGGCGGCGGCGGCGGCAAGGCTGGCGTCATCGTTGCCGACCGAAGGACCGGGCAGATGCTCCACCGGATTTAGCCCCCGGAACCCCGGCGCCGCAGCGATCCGGCGGGCCAGCCGCAAGGCGGCGGCGGCCACCCGGCGGTCATGGTCCGTCGACAGATAGTTCGGAGCAATCTGCGGGGCTGCGTCAGGGTCGGGCGAGGTGACGCGCACCTCTCCTCGGCTGGTCGGGCGCAGGTTGCACACGCTGGTCGTGATGGCGGGAAACCTGTGCAGCGGCTCTCCGAATTTGCCAAGCGACAGCGGCTGGACGTGAAACTCCAGATCGGCCCGGTCCACATCGGGCGAGGACCGCGCAAAGATCCCAAGCTGCGACGGCGCCATCGTGAGCGGGCCCCGTCGGCGCAGTGCATAGTCCAGCCCCATCCATGCCCGCCGCGCGAGGTTCCAGTAGGTTTCGTTCAGCGTGCGCGCGCCCGTCACCTTGTAGATCATCCGCAGTTGCAGATGGTCTTGGAGGTTTGCGCCCACGCCCGGCAAGTCGGCCACCACCGGAAGCCCAAGCGCGGCCACGGCGGCCCCCGGCCCGATCCCCGACCGCATCAGGACCTGCACGGTGCCGATCGACCCGGTTGCCAGCACGATTTCCCCGCGCGCCCGCGCCGTGCGGGTGGTGCCGCCCTGTCGCCAGACGAGCCCGGTGGCGCGCCCGTTTTCGACTGTCACGCGGTCCACCAGACAGCCGGTTTCCACGGTCAGGTTGCCGCGCTGCATGGCGGGGCGCAGAAAGCCGCGCGCGGCGGACCACCGCGTGCCGCGCTTCTGGTTCACCTCGAAGTATCCGCTGCCTTCGTTGTCGCCGCGGTTGAAATCATCGGTGGGCGGAATGCCGATTTCGGCGGCGGCCTCCCGGTAACGGTCCAGCACGGGCCAGGTCACGCGGGGGGGTTCCACCCGCAGCTGCCCGCCGGCGCCGTGGTGCTCTGAAGGTCCGGCGTGGTGATCTTCCTGCGCCTTGAAGATGGGCAGCACATCATCCCAGCCCCAGCCGTTCAGCCCCAGTTGGCGCCAGTGGTCATAATCCGCCGCCTGACCGCGCATGTAGATCATCGCGTTGATCGACGACGACCCGCCCAGCACCTTGCCGCGCGGATAAAGCAGCGACCGGTCGTTCAACCCCGGTTCGGGTTCCGTCGTCAGGCACCAGTCAGCGCGCGGGTTGCCAATGGCGAACAGGTATCCCACGGGGATCTTGAACCAGATCCAGTCATCTTGGCCGCCCGCCTCCAGCACCAGCACACGTTTGGTCGCATCCCGGCTCAGCGCCTCGGCCAGGACCGACCCGGCAGAGCCAGCGCCCGCGATGATATAGTCGTATTCAGCGGTCATGTGTTCAGCACCCGAACGGGTTGGCCTGCAGTCCAGGCGGCAATCGCCTCGACCGCGCCGGTGAAAAACGTCTGGTAGGTTGCGCGGGTGACATAGCCGATGTGCGGCGTCGCCACGACATTTGGCAGGCGGCGCAAGGGGTGGTCGGCAGGCAGGGGTTCGGTCTCGAACACGTCCAACCCTGCGCCGCCCAGGTGTCCGCTCGCCAGCGCCGCAATCAGCGCGGCTTCGTCCACCAGGGGCCCGCGCGCGGTATTGACCAGAAGGGCCCCCGGCTTCATCAGCCCAAGCGCGCGGGCGTCGACAAGTCCGGTGGTTTCCGGCGTCAGCGGCAGGTGCAGGCTGACAACATCGGCCTGTTCCAGCAGGGCGTCCAGCGTGGCTGCCCGGGTGATGCCGTGCTCCGCCGCCATGTCGTCGGTCAGGCTGCGCGACCAGGCCAGCACGTCCATGCGAAAGGCACGGGCATAGCGCGCCATTTCGCGCCCCAGCCGCCCGAACCCTACGATGCCCATGGTCCGCCCGCCCAGATCCATGCCCACGGCGGTCTGCCAGCGCGGGTCGGCGGCGCGGAACCGCAGGGTTTCCTGAGGGATGCCGCGGGCCAGCGCCAGCACCAGCCCGAAGGCAAGTTCTGACGCGCCATACCCGCTGCCCGGCGTGCCGCAAACGGTGATGCCGCGCGCCCGTGCCGCCTGCATGTCAATCGAGCGGTTGACCATTCCCGTCGTGACCAGCAGCCGCAAGTCGGGCAGGGCAGCCAACAGATCGGCGGGAAACGGCGTGCGTTCGCGCATGGCAACCACAACCTCGGCCCCGCACAGCGCGTCAATCAGTGCCTGCCGTTCGGCGATGTGACGATCCAACACCGTAATCTCTGCCCCCGGCAGAACGGACCAATCGGCCATGGATGTGGCGACCCGCTGATAATCATCAAGAATCACGATCCGCATGGTGCGGCCTCCACCGGGCGGCGCATCGTCGGCGGGGCGATGGGTCGGATCATGGCGTGCTCCTTGGTCTTGGTGTGGGTCAAATGCCGCCCACCCTACAGCACCCGGTCCAGAAACCCGGACACCAGACCGGCAAACTCCGCCGGTCTTTGATAGGGAATGAAATGCGCCCCGTCCGGCACTTCCGCAAGTTCCGACTGCGGCAGCGCGCGATGGATCAGGCGGGCATGATCTGGCTGCAACAGCCGGTCCTGCCCGCCTGCCACGATCAGCGTCGGGCAGGCAATGGCAGCCAGAAAGGGGGTGATTTCGGCGTCCAGAATGCCTTCGATCTGAAGGGCATAAGCGGCCGGGTCGAGCGCGGCAAAACGTTCGGCCCAGACCTGCCGCGCGGCATCGGGCCGGCAACCCGCAAAGGCGATGTCGATGGCCGCCGGGATCACCGCCTGCATCCCTCCCTTGCGGACCTGTTCGGCCCGGTCCCGCAGCGCCGCGCGCGCGCCGGGCTGCGTGGCAGTGCCGGGGTTCGACACCACAAGCGCGCGGGTCAGATCGCCCTGCATCCCCGCCAGCGCGGTCGCGATCATTGCCCCGACCGCACACCCCACCGGCACCACGGGGCCGAACCCGTGCCGGGTAATGAACGCTGCAAGCGCGCTTGCATGATCGGGAACAGGAATTGCCCCTTGGGCGGCGGGCGACGCGCCGCAACCGCGCAAATCCACCGCGATACAGCGATACCGCCCGCGCCAGACTGCCACGCAGGCATCCCAGAACCGCCGGTCGGCCCCCATCGGATGCACCAGCAGCAGGGTCACCGCGCCCGCCGGGCCGCCGCTGTCTGCAAATGCCAGATCACCCTGCACCCCCTGCACCATCACGAGACGGCAGTTTCGACCGCAAGGAACGGCCATCCCGGCAGGCTCAGCGTTCCGGTGCGGTGGAAATAGGCCTCGACACTGGCAAGCGCAGCAGAGTGGTTGCCCCGCAGAATGGCCCCGGCAAGGTTGGAATCGTGGTTCTCATAAGCGCGGACCAGCTGGATATGGTCTTCCATCGACTTTTTCATCCGCTGCGGCTGTGACAGGCTGAGCCGCCGCAGCGAAAGACTGCGGAGCAGCAGAGAATCGTGGATCCGCTTGGCGGTGGCATTTCCCGAAAGCCGGGTGTCGTTGTCGTGAAACTCCACGCTCAGCCACGAGAACGCGGTGACATCGCCCAGATCAGTCGCGCGTTGCATCTTGTTGAGGATGTCGCGCAACATCGCGATGTCGGCGTCAGTCGCGCGCTTGGCGGCGTCTATTGCCATCAGTTCAAACAACACTGTCCGGGTGCGGTACACCTCGCTCACCTCGGTCAGGGTGTGGACATGGGCGCGCGGGCGGCGGCGGGGCGGAATATCGACCAGCCCTTCGTTTTCCAGCAGGATCAGCGCCTCGCGCACCGGGGTGCGGCTGGTCTGGTAGCGGCGTGCCAGTTCGACGGTGTTCAGGTCATGCCCGGGCGGGATCACCGCCTCGACAATCTCGGCGCCGATCTCGCATGCGATCTGCGCCACCAGCGATGGCCGGTCGTGGCGGCTGGCGACGATGCCGCGGATGACACTCTGGGCCTGGGCCAGCGACTCTGCGCGGTTCATCAGCCTGTCGGACATTTGCAATCAACCCTTGCCACGGTCGGGTCGGGCGATAGACGGTTCTGCAGGTGCCGTCATGCCCAATCTGTAAGTCCGGTTCGCGCATCCAAAGAACACCGCGTGGCGTTCGTCGGCGCTATGGTCCGCGACGATCTTCTTGAAGGCGTTCCACAGGGTGCCATAGGGCGCGGTGCCCTTGTCCACGGGAAAGTTGCTTTCGAACATGCAGCGATCAGGGCCAAACAAAGCGATACATTCACGGAAATACGGACCCCAGGCAGCGGCAAGCGCATCCGAGGTGGGCGGCAGCGGGCGGTCGGCAAAGTCGAAACCGGACATCAACATGCCAAAGCCGCCCATTTTGACAACCACGTTCTCAAAACCCGCCAGTGTTTTCATGCCCTGTCGCCAGTCGTCGAAAACCTCGGCGCGGCGGTTGGCATAGGGGCCGATGCCGATCGGGCCGCCGGTGTGGTTGATGACCAGCCGGGTGTCGGGCATTGCATGCGCCAGATCGGCCAGTTCGGCCAGTTGGGTGTGGTACACCCAGGCATCGAAGCTCAGGTCGCGCCGGGTCAGTTCCGCCAGTCCCCGGCGGAAGGCGGCATCGTGCAGCATCCCCGGCGGCGGCAGAATGACCGAACCGCGTGCGGACGGGTCGGCATGCCACGCGGCAGGGTCGCGGATGCCGCGCAATCGGCCCCTCGCGACCTCGGCGTGGCGGTCCAGCACTTCGGCCACGGCGGTGCCCAACCGCAGGTCGGCATAGGCCACGATGCCGGCGGCAAAGCGGGTCGCTCCCTCTGCGTCCGCCTCCGCCGCTAGACCCGCGATCATCGCGGTTTCGCCCGTCGGGCGCAGCGCGGGCAGGCCATCGGGCAGATGCCCGGTCTTGCCTTCCACGAACACGGTTGCAACCACGGTGTGACCGCTGCCTGTGTCATCGGTCATCTCGGCAGCCAGATACCGCGCGCCGGGCTTGTCCCACAGATGGTGGTGCGCGTCGATGATCGGTTGGTCCGGGTCCACCGCCGTTTCGCGGCGAAGCGCCAGCCAGTCGGGCCGGATCGGAAAGTGGCGCGGCCGGGGGTCTGTGGTCATCTGGTCAACCCGTCGTATCGGCGCATCACGGGATCAACACGCTGGCGCCTTGGGTCTTGCGGGATTCGAGCGCGCGGTGGGCATTGGCAGAGTCAGACAGCGCAAAGGTCTGGTTCACCTGAATCCGGACCGCGCCGCGCAGGACAACATCCATCAGGTCGCTTGCGCGCGACAACAGTTCAGGCCGGCTGCGGACAAACCACGCAAACGCCGCGCTGGTGATGCTGAGCGAGCCCATGCGGTTCAGCGTGAACAGGTCGAACGGCGGCACCGGGCCGGACGCCGTGCCATAGCACACCATGGTTCCGCGCGGGCGCAGACAGTGCAGCGAAGCGTCGAACGTGTCGCGTCCCACACCATCGAACACCACCGGCACGCCTTCGCCTGCTGTCAGCCGCCGCACCCGCGCCGCCACGTCGCCTTCTGACGACACCAGCGCATGCGTGCAGCCGTTCGCCAGCGCGACGGTCGCCTTTTCTGCCGACCCGACGACCCCGATCACCCGCGCGCCAAGGTGGCAGGCCCATTGCGACAAGATCAGCCCGACGCCCCCGGCTGCAGCATGCACAACAATGGTGTCGCCCCGCCCCACGGGATAGACTGATTTCAAAAGATACTGCGCCGTCAATCCCTTGACGATCATGCCTGCGGCTGTGACGTCGTCAATCTCGTCTGGCAGCAGCACAAGGCGGCTGGCATCGAACAGCCGCCCTTCGGCATAGGACCCCGGTGGAAAGGCCGGGCCGCCTGCCGCATAGGCAACGCGGTCGCCCACCTTGACGTCCGTCACGCCGGGGCCGACCGACTCGACCACGCCTGCCGCCTCGCCCCCCAGAACATGCGGCAAATGCGGCAAGGGATAGCGGCCTTCGCGGTTGTGGGTGTCTGCAAAGTTCAGCCCGATAGCAGTGTGGCGGATAAACGCTTGGCCGGGGCCGGGGGCGCCGATCTCGATGTCCTCATAGCGCAGTTGTTCGGGGCCGCCGTATTGGTGCACGCGGATGGCTTTGACAGTGGGCATGGCGGGTCCTTCCGGGCTGGGTCAATCGGCAAGCGCAAAGCGGGGCAGGGCGACGCCATCCTCCATCCGCACCACGGTCAGGGCGACCCGCTGACCAATGATCGGGCCTTGCGGGGGCGTGACAAGGTTGCTGATGATGGTTGGGCCTTCGTCCAGCCGCACGGCAATCACATTGTAAGGGGCGGGATAGGCGGGCAGGTATTGCTTGTGGAACGTCACCCACGACAAAAGCTCTCCACCGCCGCTGACAGGGGTCCAGTCGGCACGCGGCGACAGGCAGGCTGGGCACGCCGGTCCAGGCGGATAGCGCCATGTGCTGCACTCGGTGCAACATTGCAGGTGCATCCGCCCGGATTCCGCCATCATGCGCCAGAATGGTTCGTCATAAAGCCCGAGCACACGGGGTGGGGTGGTCTGGGTCTGCATCTGCATGTCCCTCATGTGCCGTAGATAACCGACACGGCCTTGCCAGCCACGTCCGACGTGTAATGCACGCGACGACACCCTTCGATCTGACGCGCGCCGCAGACGCCGCGCGCTTGGCGGACACATTCGATCTGGTGGTTCCAGCCTTGCATATAGCTTTCCGAAAGATGCCCGCCGCTGGTGTTGGTGGGCAATTGCCCCGCCAGCCCGATGCCCTGTTCGGCCATGAACCGGCCCGACTCGCCCACGCCGCAATAGCCATAGCCTTCGAGTGCCAGCGGCACATGCACCGAAAAGCTGTCATAGACCTGCAACACGTCGATATCGGAAGGGTCCAGCCCGCTTTGCCCAAAGATCTGTTCGGCGACCGCCTGTTGCGCGGGGCGATAGAAATCCTGCAGCCGCGGTTCAAGGCTGGTGGCACCGGTGTTCAGGTCATATCGGCCAATGGCCTCGATATAGACCGGGTGGGGCGAAAGTTTGCGCGCCAGCCCCGCCTCGGCGATGATCAGGGCCACGCCGCCATCGTTGATCAGGCAATAGTCGAACAGGCGCAAGGGTTCGGTTATATAAGGGGCGGCCATGTAATCATCCAGCGTGATCAGCTTGCGCTGAATCGCATGGGGGTTGCGCGCCGACCCCTCGCGCTGGGCGACGGCGACCTGCCCAAGGTCACGCTCGGTCACGCCGTAAAGTTCGGAAAACCGGCGGAACATCAGCGCATAGAGCGCCCCCTGCGAGGTCATGCCCCACGGTGCGTGATAGATGTAAGACAGGAACGCATCGCCCCCCATCGCCTGCGGCCCGCCATATTGCGTGCCGACCGACCGTTGATCGTTGCCATAGACTAGGGCAACCACATCGGCGCGGCCGGTCTCGATCGCCATGCAGGCTTGCACCACCGACAGCACGGCATCAGCCTGATCCCCCCAGCGCACATTCATCGCCAGAACTTCGGCCATGCGTTCGTAGGCGGTGGTGGGCCCGACGATCAGCCCGTCGATCTGGTCGCGAGTCATGTTCGCATCGGCCAGCGCGTTGCGGAACGCGGTAGCGGCATATCCGTAGCTGTCGTCGGGGCGTTTGCCTGCGCGCACCCGGTGCCAGTCGGCAACCCAGTCGCTGTGGCCCACGCCCACCACGGCGGCAACACGGCTTTGGGCGGTCATTGGAATATCCCCTTGCTGTCCAGCCGGTCGAACTCGGCATCCGTGCGGCCCAGCAGGCCCGACAGCACCTGCCGGGTGTGTTCGCCCAACAGGGGCGGGCGCGTCAGGTCCACCCGCGCGCCGTCGATGAGGTAGGGCGGGCTTGCATAAAGGCTGCGGCCCAGTTCGGGGTGATCAACCCGCTGCCAGTATTCGCGGGCGGCCAGTTGCGGATCGTCCTCGACCAGATGGCGGGAGTGGGCGACGCGCGCCGCAGGCACCCCTGCCGCGCGCAGGGTTTCGGCGGCGGAATCCACCGGCTGTTGCTCCAGCCAGTCGGCCAGCGCGCGGTCTATCCTGTCGCGGGCAGCCAGACGGGCGGCGGCGGTGGCAAGAGGGGGGTCGTCGACCCCGATCAGCCGGGCCAGCGCCTGCCACTGCGCATCGGTTGCCACCGCCACCGCGCACCAGTCATCCGCTCCGGCGCAAGCGTATATGCCATGCGGCGCCATCGTTTCGGACCCATTGCCGGTTTGCGGACGGTCCGCGCCATCCAGCGCCGCCGCGACCGCCGCAGTGCCGACGAAGTTGACAGTCGATTCAACCTGCGACAGGTCGATCTTCAGCCCCAGCCCGGTCAACCGCCGCCGCCGCAAGCCCGCCAGCACGGCGAACGCGGCATGATAGGGGTTGGCCGCGTGGTCGGGGTAATGCGTACCGGGGCCGACAGGATCATTGGCGCGATACCCGGTTGACCACATCAGCCCGGTCACCGCGCTGATCGTCATGCCGACCCCCAACAGTTCGGCGCGGGGGCCATCCTCGCCATACATCGGCATCGACAAATAGATGATATCGGGCTTCACCGCGCGTACCGCATCATATCCCAGCCCCATCCGGTCCATCGCGCCGGGGCCGAAGTTGTTGGCAATCACGTCCGACTGCCGGATGATGTCGAACGCAATCGCCTTACCCTCGTCTGACTTGAGGTCCAGCACCACGC
>JAUXPG010000425.1 GCA_030683915.1 Gemmobacter sp. | reverse complement strand
CGCATCCGCCCTAACGATGACGCATGGTCGCACAAGATTTCCACCACGTCACCGCCTGGGTCTTTGATCTGGACAACACGCTTTACCCGCCTTCGGCGCGGCTGTTCGACCATATCGAACAGCGGATGACGGCTTGGGTGTCACAGACGCTCGGCGTGGACCGGGCCGAGGCTGACCGGCTGCGCCGCCACTACTGGCGCACCTATGGCACCACGCTGGCCGGCCTGATGGCCGAACACGGGGCCGATCCTGCGCCCTATCTGGTGGATGTGCACGACATTCCGATGGATGCGCTGATACCCGATCCTGTGCTGGCCGCGCGCATCCGCGCCCTGCCGGGGCGGCGCATCGTCTATACCAACGGGTCGGCGCCCTATGCCGAACGCGTGCTGGCGGCGCGCGGGCTGGCGGGGTTGTTCGACGCGGTCTATGGCGTGGAACATGCGGGCTTTCGGCCCAAGCCTGACCGCAGCGCGTTCGAAACCGTCTTTGCCCGCGATGGCCTTACCCCCGCCGTGGCAGCGATGTTCGAAGACGATCCGCGCAATCTCGCCGCCCCCCACGCGATGGGCATGCGCACCGTGCATGTGGCGCCCGAGGCCGAACCCGCGCCACATATCCACCACCACACCGATGATCTGTCGGGGTTTCTGGCCCGGCTCGGCGTCTAGGCCCTGCGGCAGGGCGCCGCACTGCGGCAACGGGTCCGATGGTTCGCAGGCGCCATAAACCCCATTTGGGATGCATGTTTCCTTGCTGGAGGTGCCCCATGGCCGTGACCGACATTCCCGCCCGCCCGCCGCTGGTGTTCCGCCTGCCGGTGCTGCGCACGATCTTTTCGGACATCCAGCGCGAGCCGGATTCGATTTTCTACCTTATCGTCGGCGTCCTGAGCCTGCTCATCATCGCGACGGTGACATGGGGGCTGGCGGTGCTGGCCATGACGGCGCTGGCGATGGTACCGGTGATGTTCGTGCTGCTGATCCTGATCACGCGGGGCTGACCTGCGGCAAGGCGGCCGGTTTTCCTTTGGCGCCGGGTGGCCTAGACTGTCGCCCGGCAATGCAGGAGTCGCAGATGGCCCGGACCGAAGTTGATGTGCTGATCTCGGGCGGCGGGGTGGCGGGGCTGACCGCCGCCGCCGCCTTTGGTGCGGCAGGATTTGGCGTGCTGATCGTCGATCCTGCGCCGCCGGTCACCGACGAGGCCACCGAAGGTGCCGACCTGCGCACCACCGCCTTCCTGCAACCTTCGATCCCCGTCTTGCAGGCGGCGGGTCTGTGGGACAGGTTGTTGCCCCATGCCATGCCGCTGCAGGTGATGCGGATTGTCGATGCGGGCGGCCCGGTGGCCGAACCCCGCGTCGTCAAGGATTTCGACGCCGCCGATATCTCGGACCAGCCGTTCGGCTGGAACCTCCCAAACTGGCTGCTCCGGCGCGAGATGGTGGCGCGGTTGGCGCAGATGCCGGGGGTGGAGTTCTGCCCCGGCGTGGCCACAACCGGCGTCGTCGCGCGCGATGATGTCGCGTTGGTGCGGTTGTCCGACGGGCGGCAGGTGGCCGCGCGGTTGCTTGTGGGCGCCGACGGGCGGCAATCGGCGGTGCGCGCGGCGCTGGGTATCGGGGCGCGCACCACGCGCTATGGGCAAAAGGCCGTGGTCTTTGCCGTGACGCACCCGGTGCCGCATGGCAATGTGTCGACCGAAATCCACCGCTCTGGCGGGCCGTTCACCTTGGTGCCGCTGCCCGACCGCGACGGGCGCCCGGCTTCGGCGGTGGTTTGGATGGAACGGGGCGAAGCGGCGCAGCGTCTGGCCGCCCTGCCCGTTCCGGAGTTTGAGGCCGAGATGTCGGAACGGTCCTGCCATCTGTTCGGGCCGCTGCGGCTGGCCACGCGCCGGGTGGTCTGGCCGATCATCAGTCAGGTTGCGGACCGGGTGACCGCACCGCATGTCGCGCTGATTGCCGAGGCCGCGCATGTGGTTCCGCCCATCGGCGCGCAGGGCCTGAACATGAGCCTGACCGACCTGCGGGTGCTGCTGGACCTGGCGCAGGACCACCGGGCCGACCTCGGGGGCGCCGCGATGCTGGCCGCCTATGCCAAGGCGCGGCATTGGGATGTCGCGGTGCGGGTGGCGGGGATTGACCTTTTGAACCGCGCGTCGATGCTGGCCCCGCAGCCGCTGCGCGACCTGCGCGCCGGGGTGCTGAACGCGATGTATTCGCTGGCCCCGCTGCGCCGCACGTTGATGAAGGCCGGGCTGGGGGTGCGTTGACCGCAGGCGGGGTTCAGAGCTTGCCTGCGTTGGCGGGCGGCGTCAGGCCCGCCCGCTTGATCTGCGCCTCGCGCAAGGTGATGTAGCTGACCGCGCCAATGATCACGGCGCCGCCCAGAATGACAAAGGGGTCCACGCTTTCCCCGAAGGCCAGCGCACCCAGCAGCGTGGCCCAGAGCAGTTGCAGGAAGGTCACCGGCTGGGTCACCGCCACCGGCGCCACGGCAAAGGCCCGCGTCATGAAATAGTGCCCGGCGGTGGCAAACACCGCCACCAGCCCCAGCCACAGCAGGTGTTCCAATG
This sequence comes from Gemmobacter sp., assembly GCA_030683915.1. GTDB lineage: Bacteria > Pseudomonadota > Alphaproteobacteria > Rhodobacterales > Rhodobacteraceae > Wagnerdoeblera. The sequence continues at coordinate 5,701 of JAUXPG010000425.1, read as the reverse complement.
TCACCGGCACCCAGACCGCCACGGCAAACGGCAAAAGCCCGATGGTGACGGTGGCCGACATCAGCGCCACGATTGCCCCTGCCGGCATCATCTGGCTCAGCCGTTTGGCCAGCAGATAGCTGCCCGCAAAACAGATCGCCGCGCCGATCTGCGACAGATGGCCTGCCGAGACCTCGCGCAGTCCGGGGCGCAGCACGATCAGCGCGCCGACAATGGCAAGGCCGATGGCCGCCAATCGGCGAAAGGCCAGCTTTTCGCCAAAGAACAGCGCCGCGCCCAGGGTGACACCCACCGGATTGAGGTAGCCAATCGCCGTGACCTCGGCCACCGGCAGGCGCGCCATCGCGTAGAACCACAAGATCACCGCGACCGAATGCACCGCACCGCGCCAGCCGATCAGCGGCCACGCCCCCGCAGGAAGACCCGCGCGCAGCAGCATCACGAGCGACGGTAACAGAAACACGAACGACCACGCAAAGCGGAGGAACGCCGATTGCGCCGCCGGCAGGTCGGTGCCCAGATAGCGCACGATTCCGGTCACCGCGACAAAGCTCAGCCCCGAGGCCAGCATCCACAGCACACCCGCGACGGGCCGGTTCAAGGAAGATTCGGTCATGGCCCCAAAAGGCCGCAAGCCGGGGGCAGGCACAAGGGGTCTCGGCCCCTTCGCGCACGTGGCGGCACACGCGCTGCCCGAAAGGGCCGGGCCCACGCGTGTGCGCCGGATCAGCCGGGAAAACCGGGGGCCAGCTGCACCGCGCCGGTTTCGAACCCGCGCCAGTTGGTCTGCACTGCATTCAGCCGCTTGGCGGTGGCCGGGTGGTCCTTGTCCAGCACGCCATGGCGCACCAGCAGCGCGCAGATCGCCGCTTCGGCAGCGCGGGTGCCGCCATCCGCGATTTTCAGCGCAATCCCCAGGCGCTTTTCCGGCACGATGGCCACGAACACCGCCTCGGCCCCGGTCTTGATCGCCACGCGCCCGCCCATCGCGCGCATCAGTTCGGTGCAGGCCCGCCCCTCGCCCGCCACATATTCAGGGTGCGCCGCCATCGCGTCGCGCAAGGCAACCATCGCCCGGTCGCGCGCATCGCCGCGCGCGCCCGCCCCGGCAAAGGCCGCCATCGCGCGTGCAAGGCCCGTGACCGAGGTGGCAAAGTTCGGCGCCGAACAGCCGTCGATGCCATAGCCCGGCGAGGTTTCGCCCGTCACCTCGTCAAAGGTCTGGCGGATCGCCTGCTGCAACGGGTGGGCGACATCGACATATTCGGCGTCGCCCTTAAGATGCCGGTTCATCATCAGAAACCCGGTGTGCTTGCCCGAACAGTTGTTGTGGCACTGGCACGGCGCCTCGTGCGCGCAGATCAGCCGGTCACGTTCAGCCCGGTCCGACGGCTCGTGCGCGCCGCAGCGCAGGTCGGCTTCGGACATGCCCATGTCGGCCAGCCAGCGCTGCACCGCCCCGACGTGCAGCGCCGCCCCCTGATGGCTGGCGCAGGCCAGCGCAAGCTGTTCGGGCCGCAGCCCCGCGCCCGCACCGCTTTCCAGCAGCGGCAAGGCCTGGATCATCTTGCACGACGAGCGCGGAAAGATCATCGCCCCGGCATCGCCCCAGCTTTCGACCGGCCCGCCTTCGGCATGCCACACCACCGCGTGGCCCAGATGGCGGCTTTCCATTCGCCCGCCACGCCACAGTTCTACCATCGGAACCGCACCCATCCGCCCCTCCTGCCATAACAGATGCGCGATTTTGCGTCCAAAGGGGTTTTCCCCCCCGGCGGTTTCGCGCTAAGACACGCCATATCGGGTTGCAATGTCCCTCGCCAAGCGGAAAAGGTCGTGACGAACACGACAGGTGGCAGGGACCGGCTGGAGGCCATGGGCACATGAAGATGCGGACCACAGGCGCATTGGCAGCGGCGGGACTTGTCTGGGGGCTTATGTTGTCCCCGGCGCAGGCACAGACCCAGGCCCAGACCAAATGCGTTTCGGCAAAAACGGACTGGAGCGTGTGCGTCTGGGATACGCCAAAGGAATGTTGGGGGGTATCGGTGCCCAAGGAATCGGTGAACACCCGCGGCGGCAAGCCCGCGCAGGTGCGCCGTGGCGACACCATGCTGTTCGTCACCTTCCGCCCCGGATCGGGTGCCAAGGGCGAGGTTTCGTTCACTCCGGGTTACGCTTATGCCAAGGGCGCGCAGGTCACGATGGAAATCGGGTCGGACAAGTTCACGCTGTTCACCGACGGCGAATGGGCTTGGCCTGCAAATGCCAGCGACGATGCCGCCCTGTTGGCCGCAATGAAGCGTGGCAGTCAGGCCACGCTGGTCGGGTCATCGGCGCGCGGCACTGACACGCGGGATTCCTTTTCCTTGCAGGGCTTTACCGCCGCGATGCAAGAGGCTGAAACGCGCTGCAAGTAACCCCGTCGTCCCCCGGCCCCGGCCGGGCCTGCACCGCCGCAAGATAGGCGGCAAGATCGCGCCCGGGCACATCCGGGCGCCGGTCCGGCAGGGCGACATCGGTCATCCGGTCCAGCCGGAACACCCGGAAGCCCTGTCGCGCCTCGCACCAGCCGCCCGACCTGACCCCAGAACTCCAGCTACAGCGGCCAGATCACCCGCTCGCCCGCCGACTTTCCCGGTGTTGCATGGACGACGCGCAGGCGACGCGAACCGGCCATGGCGCGGGTGACGTCGGGCAGATGCACCGCCGCATCCGAAAACGGGCATGTCATGTCCTGCGGTTTGGCATAGCGCAACTGCCACGAAGATGGCAGCAGCCTGCGCCGGTCAGTCCGGCAAGGCGCCATCCCAGTCGGCCAGACCGCGCCGCCCTTCGGGCGTCAGGTCATAGACCCCGCGCGCCACGCGGGTGAACCAGCCATAGTGGTTGTCGGCCAGAAGGCGTGTCGCGACCGGAACGCCGGTATCGCGCGCGGCCGCAGCGCCGCTTGAGGCGCCGTATTCCGCCAGAAATGCCGCCACCCGCAGCGCGTCCTGCCGGTATCCGGTGACCAGCCCGTGCCGTGTGGCGCCACCTTGGTTCGGGTCGCCCTGACGGCGGGTGAATTCCGCCTCCAGCCGCTTGCGCGCCTTGGGCGACCGGCGCGGCAGCGCCGCCCCCGGTTCGCAGCGCACCTGCACCAGCCCGTCGCGCGCCCGCACCGTCATCAGCCCCAGGCCCAGCCGACGGCAAAGCGCCGTGTTGTCGCGCAAGGCCCGCGCCGCGTCGCGCCCTTCGGGGCACAGCACCGCCAGCCATACCACCGGCGACACCGCCAGCCGCGCCACCGCCTGATGAAACAGCGCAAGCGAGAACCGCAGCTTGAGTTCCACGATCACCGGATCGGGCCCGCCCATCGCCACCAGATCAGCCGCGCCGATCTCGGCCTTGACGGTCAGGCCAAGCCGCTGGAAATGGGCTTTTACATATGGGTAAAGTTCGGCTTCGCGTTGCATGGGCGGCACGCTAGTCGCGCAGGCCCACCGGGGGCAAGCGGGAATGCCCACTTTCATTTGGGCCCGTTCCGCCCTATATCCCCGGTTTGCCCCCGCAGGACCCCGCGCCATGACCGAAGCCTCTGCCCCGATCACGCAAGACGTGCTGACCCTTCCCCGCAAGCTGCCCCAGACCGGCCGCACGAACATCGTCGGCCTGACGCGCGAGCAATTGCGCGCGGCGCTGGTGGCAGCAGGCACGCCCGAGCGGCAGGTCAAGATGCGCGTCGGGCAGGTGTGGCAGTGGGTCTATCACTGGGGCGTGCGCGATTTCGCGGCGATGACCAACCTTGCCAAGGATTACCGCGCCCTGCTCGCCGAACATTTCAGCATCGACCTGCCCGAGGTGGTGACCCGGCAGGTTTCGGCGGATGGCACGCGCAAATACCTTTTGCGCATCGCCGGCGGGCACGAGGTCGAGGCGGTCTATATCCCCGAGGAAGGCCGCGGAACGCTGTGCATTTCCAGTCAGGTCGGCTGCACGCTGACATGTTCGTTCTGTCACACAGGCACGCAAAAGCTGGTGCGCAACCTGACCGCAGGGGAAATTGTGGGTCAGGTGATGCTGGCGCGCGACGACTTGGGCGAATGGCCCGAACCCGGCACCGGGTCGGGTGGCGACCGGCTGGTCAGCAACATTGTGCTGATGGGAATGGGCGAGCCGCTTTACAACTTCGACAACGTGCGCGACGCGATGCGCGTGGTGATGGATGGCGAAGGCATCGCGCTGGGGCGGCGGCGGATCACCCTGTCCACGTCGGGCGTGGTGCCCGAAATCGCGCGCACGGCCGAGGAAATCGGCTGCCAGCTGGCGATTTCGTTCCACGCCACCACCGATGAGGTGCGCGACCGGCTGGTGCCGATCAACAAGAAATGGAACATCGCCACCCTGCTTGGCGCGCTGCGCGATTATCCCAAGCTGTCAAACAGCGAACGGATCACGTTTGAATATGTCATGCTGAAAGGCGTGAACGACTCCGATGCCGATGCCCGGCGGCTGGTGCGGCTGATCGCGGGGATTCCGGCCAAGATCAACCTCATCCCGTTCAACGAATGGCCCGGCGCCCCCTACGAACGCAGCGATTGGGAGCGGATCGAGGCATTTGCCGACATCGTCTACAACGCGGGCTACGCCAGCCCGATCCGCACGCCGCGCGGCGAAGACATCATGGCAGCCTGCGGCCAACTGAAATCGGCCACCGAGCGCGCCCGCAAATCCCGCGCCGACATCGCGGCGGAAACCGGCCACTGAGACTGAAAAGGCGGGGGGGGGTAGGTGCAGGTTTCTGTTGCCAGGTACCTGCGAACCCCGCCTTACGGTGCTACCCGCAAGGACTTAGTTTCGGTACCCGAACTGCTTACGCAGCAAGGGCCACCGGAGCACGGTTGTCATTGGCAACTGTACTTTTGCACCGATAACGGTGGTAGCTCACCGAAGCAAAGCAAACACCTTTGAACGTCCGTCGATCCTGTTTCGGCCCCTCGCCCCCGCAATGACCGGGTGAGATGGTGGAGCCGCCGGGTACCGCCCCCGGGTCCGATCCGTGTATTACGTGCGCGTTTATGCCCATAGTCCGCCAGAGTTGCCCCCGATGAACAAGCCCAACATAGGCGCCCCGGCGCGGGGTTGCAAGGGCGTGGTGCCCGCATCTCTGGACGCGTTGCCCGCCTTGCGCTATTGAGCGGCCATGACAACCCCGGACACCCCCGCCCCCCCTGCCCGGCCCAAGCCCGACAGCCGCGATGCCCGCCTGAAGGCGGCGCTCAAGGCCAATCTGGCGCGGCGCAAGGCGCAGGCGCGGGATCGTTCGGGCCCCGAGGCCGACACCGACGGCGAAACCGCGCGAGACGAAGGGTAACGAGGCATGGATGCGATTCTGGTACGCGGCGGCGCCGAACTGAACGGTGAAATCCCGATTGCGGGGGCCAAGAACGCCTGTTTGACCCTGATGCCGGCAACCCTGCTCAGCGACCAGCCGCTGACGCTGACCAATGCGCCCCGGCTTAGCGACATCCGCACGATGACGCAGCTCTTGCAATCGCTGGGCGCCGAGGTGCAGTCGCTTCAGGGCGGCCGGGTGTTGGCGCTGTCGTCGCATGATGTGACCAGCCAGCACGCCGACTATGACATCGTGCGCAAGATGCGCGCCTCGATTCTGGTGCTCGGGCCGTTGCTGGCGCGCTTTGGCCGGGCCGAGGTGTCC